>CAXTUM010000614.1:0-2378 GCA_964247205.1 uncultured Beijerinckiaceae bacterium | reverse complement strand
GCCATCAACGCGATCTTGCTCAGGATGTACTGAGAACCTACCAAGATAAACTGGACCGTCGTTATGCGCCATTCCCCGTTCTCGATATACGCCCGCTTGAAGAATGCAGGCTTTGTGAATGGCTGGCTCATGGCCCGACCCTCCGCCTTGTTGTGCGGAAGAGTGAACAGGACCTCACCGTAATGCCCTGTTTTCCCGATCATTCAAATTTGAATGAATGCCGGGAAGTCCGGAAGCAGCATGAACAACCGGTATCCGAGGTCCTAACCCAGGGTAAACCGGACCGCGACATTTCGAGATAGCAAATGAGATTTAACTCTTTCGGCAGGTTTCCTGGAACGTTTACCTCTCCATTGACCACTGCGGGCGCATTCTTCGGTCAGTCGCAAAAATAATGCGATACGAGGAGCGGTGTCATGCGTGGACCAGCTGTGGTCATGGTCGGAATTGCGATGGTGGTGGGCATAAGCACCGTCATAGGCGGACGCTATTATCTCGACCGTGCGAGCAACCGGCCTGTGCAGCCCGCGTCGGCAGCACCAGCCGCCAGAACCATCAACGCAACCACCGTTGTCGTCGCAGCTGGGCCGCTCCGCTTCGGAACCGAGTTGAACGCCAGCCATCTCAAGGAAGTGACATGGCCGGCCGAT
This sequence comes from uncultured Beijerinckiaceae bacterium, assembly GCA_964247205.1. Taxonomy (GTDB): domain Bacteria; phylum Pseudomonadota; class Alphaproteobacteria; order Rhizobiales; family Beijerinckiaceae; genus JADCCX01. The sequence goes on along the minus strand of CAXTUM010000614.1, from coordinate 1,728 downwards.
GCCATCCCGCCCGGATCGATAGCCACGGTCGCTGAATTCCTCAAGGCTGCCGAAAGGCGTGTCGTCCTCAATCCGATTGACGCCAACGAGCCCATCCTTGCGGCCAAGGTGACCGGTCCCGGCCAGCGCGCCACGCTGTCCGCACTGATCGCGCCAGGCATGACGGCAGTTTCCATTCCGCTGAGCGAAACGCAGGGCATCGCTGGCCTGGTGATGCCGGGTGATCGCGTGAATGTCATGCTGACGCGGACACTGGAGAAGGACGAGAGCTACATCGACACTCTGCTTCAGAACGTGCGGGTAGTGGCGGTCGATCAGGGGATGGACCAGCGCAACGAAAAGCCAGCCGCCATCCGTTCGGCCACGCTTGAAGTGATGCCGCAGGATGCCAAGCGGCTGGCGCTGGCCGGGACGGTCGGAAGTCTTTCGCTGGCCCTCAAGAAAGCCGGAGAGCAATCCTCAGGTGGTTTCGGCCGCCTGTCAGCAAAGAACCTGCTGTCTCCATCGGATCCTGATTCAACGGCAAGCCATGGCCGCCGCACCAAGACGACAGTGACGGTGACACGCAATGGCGAGACACAAGACTACAGCGTCATCTCCGACAAAGACCGGTGAGACGGACAATGGCTGGGGCATCCATGAGCACGAACAGAATTTTGAAGGCGGCACTGCTGGGCTCAGCCCTTCTGGCCGCGTCCATTCCCGTCTTTACGCCGGGCGCTGCAGCGCAGACCCGTCAGATCAGGCTTGCCGGGACGCCCGCCAGCATCAAGGTGGTTTACCGCACGTCGCAGACCGTGCGGACCGATCAGGGCTTTACCGATATCGTCGTGGGTGATCCCGACATTGCCGATGCCGTGCCGCTCACGGACCGCTCGGTTTATATCCTTGGCAAGAAAATCGGCGTCACCAGTGTGTCGCTCTACGATGCGGACAAGAAGCTTGTCGGTGTCCTCGAAGTGGATGTGACGCAGAACGCGCCCCGCGCTGCCGAAGAGATCCGCCGGTCGGGGGATGGCGGCATCCAGGCGGGGACGCAGGCAGGCAGAATCGTGCTGAACGGCGAGGCGCGCGACGCCGTGGCCGCCGACCGCGCCGCGCGAATCGCCAGCAGCCATGGCGGCAATGTCGTGAACCAGATGCGCGTCCGGGGTCCCCAGCAGGTTATGCTGGAGGTTCGCTTCATCGAGATTTCCCGCAGTGCGGGCCGCGACCTCGGCGTTCGTCTGCAGGCCAACGGCACCAGCGGAGCCATCAGCGGCGGCAAGAGCGGCAATGGACAGATCGGCGTTCTGGGATTTGCCGGCGCCGCGAGCGCCCTGGTCAACCCCGCAGGCGGTGCTCCCTTCGGCACGCTGCTGGCGCAGATGGTGCGCGGCGGAACCAACATCGACGTTCTGATCCAGGCGCTGGAAGAGCAGGGCGTCGCCCGGCGGCTTGCCGAGCCGAATCTTGTGACCATGTCCGGCGAGAAAGCCAGCTTCCTGGCCGGCGGTGAGCTACCTATTCCCGTGGCGCAGTCCAACAATGTCACAACAATCGAATACAAGAAATTCGGCGTCGGCCTGACCTTCACTCCGACGGTGCTGAACGGCAGCATGATCAATCTCAGGATCGAGCCTGAGGTCAGCCAGGTTGACGAAAGCAGCGGTTCTTTCAAGACCGGCTCGATCACCATTCCGCGCATCATCGTCAGCCGCGCTTCGACGGTTGTCGAGCTGAAGAGCG
>CAXTUM010000613.1:0-2383 GCA_964247205.1 uncultured Beijerinckiaceae bacterium | reverse complement strand
TCGATGCGGTCTGCCTTGCCATGGCCCCTGAACTGATGAAATTGAATCTGAAGGCGCCGGTTCATATCCTGCTTTCCTATGATGAGGAGACAACCTGTCTTGGCGTGATGGATGTGATCGCCAGGATGGGGATCGACCTCCCCCGGCCTCGCGCCGTGTTTGTGGGCGAACCGACCTCCATGCAGGTGGCCGACGCCCACAAAAGCGTCGCGAGCATCTTCACGACAATCCATGGCTTCGAGGTGCATTCATCCAGCCCCCAGTCCGGCGTGAACGCGATCAGCGGCGGGGCGATGGTCGTAGCCGAACTGGAGCGCATCTTCGAGGAGATGATCGCGCGCGGCGACCCGACCGGACGCTTTGATCCGCCCTACACCACCGTCCATGTCGGCACGATCACGGGCGGCACGGCGCGCAACATCACGGCCAAGGAATGCCGCATTCACTGGGAATTTCGCGGTGTACCCGGCCTTGATGAGGACGAGATACCAAAACGGCTTGATGCCTTTGCCCATGAGGTCGTGCTGCCGCGCCTCACGCGCTTTGGCGGCAAGGCCTCGGTGACGACGGAAACGGAAATTATCGTTCCCGGGCTGGCGCCCGATCCCGGATCGGCAGCCGAGGTCATGGCCAAACGCCTGAGCAGTTCGAACAGGACGATCACGGTGCCTTATGGCAGTGAAGCCGGGCGATTTCAGAAAGCGGGTATCCCGACTGTCCTGTGCGGGCCCGGCAATATCGCGCAGGCCCACCAGCCGGATGAGTATATAGAAGAGAGTGAAATCGTGGCGTGCGAGGCGTTCATCCGCAGGTTGGGGCGTGAGCTTTCGACCTGATCAGAGAAACCAGGCCCGGCGCAGCAAGTCCAGTGCGAGGACCGTCAGCAGCCACTTGAGAATGACCTTGAACAGCGCCTCCGGAAGATGCTCCAGCAGGCGCGTTCCAAACCAAGTTCCGAGAAAGCCCGATACAATCATTGCAACGAGCAAGGGCAGCCAATCGGCGAAGTTGAAGCCGAGATAACCGAATGCCAGCACCTTCAGTCCATGCTGGATAACATTGCAGGCAGCGTGCGTGGCAACGAGCACCCGCTTTTCCAGCCCGAGTGGAAGGAAGAGCGCCTGAACGAATGGCCCGGTGGCACCCACGAAAATCGTGACGAAGGTAGCGATGATCCCGCCGATGAATACGCCGGTCGTTTCAAGCCCCGGGATTTTTGGTTTGGGAACCCACGTCATCAACAGAATGAAGAGCCCCAGCAAACCCAGCAGGAGCTTTTCCGGAATTGCCGTGAATACCGCAATTCCTAGTCCAGCCCCAATGACACTACCCAACGTAAACAGCGCCGTTGGCCGCCATAGAACATGCGCACGCTGCAGCACGGCGCGCCCGATATTTGAACCAAGCTGGACAACTCCGTGAACCGCAACAATCATCGCAGGGGGAACCGTTCCCGCCAGCGCGCCAAGCATCGCCACGCCGCCGCCAATTCCGAAAGCCGCGGTAAGGGCTGAGGTGAAGAAGCTGATGACGATAAGCAGGGCAAAGACGCCCGGCGACACATTTGCAGGGAGAAGAATTTCCAGCATCGCTTGACCTTTTGCATCAGACCGTGCAAGTCTTATATAAGACATAAGACTTGCAGCGCATTCAAGCGCGGCGAAAAATCCTTGGGAGGGGAACTTGGCTGCACTGGACATCACGGGTGTGACCAAGGCGTTCGGCCCCGTCAAGGTGCTGCATGGTGTCGATATCGCCGTGGCCAATGGCGAGTTTCTCGTCCTTGTCGGGCCGTCGGGCTGCGGGAAATCGACACTTCTGCGCATGATTGCGGGACTCGAATCGGTCTCCGGCGGCGAGATCAGCATCGGCGGCAATGTCGTCAACGATCTGCCGCCACGGGATCGAGACATCGCCATGGTGTTCCAGGATTACGCGCTTTATCCCCACAAAAGCGTGCGCGACAACATCGGCTTCGGCCTGCGCATGCGCGATGTAGAGCCTGCCGAGATCATCAAGCGCGTGGATGACGCAGCGAAAGTGCTGCAGATCACGCATCTGCTGGAGCGTAAGCCGGGACAGCTGTCCGGCGGCCAGCGCCAGCGTGTCGCCATGGGGCGGGCCATTGTCCGCGATCCAAAGGTGTTCCTCTTCGACGAACCGCTGTCGAATCTCGATGCCCAGCTGCGTGCCGAGATGCGCATCGAGATCAAGAAGCTGCACCAGCGGTTCAAGAACACCGTGGTCTATGTCACGCATGATCAGGTGGAGGCCATGACGCTGGCGGACCGCATCGCGGTCATGAAAGGCGGCCATGTCGAGCAGCTTGGCACACCGGACGAAATCTACAACCATCCCCGCACCACCTTCGTGGCTGGATTCA
>CAXTUM010000612.1:0-2388 GCA_964247205.1 uncultured Beijerinckiaceae bacterium | reverse complement strand
AAGTCTGTCTGGCCGTGGCAAATCACTCAAAGATTCAAGTCCAAGAAGTCTCCTCAAGCAACGCGGACATGGCTGATGCCAGAGGCCGGTTGCGGCTGGCTGAACCACTTGCGGTGGTCGATATCGGATCAAACTCCATCCGGCTTGTGGCTTATGAAGGCCTGACTCGCGCACCTACGCCGATTTTCAACGAGAAAGTGCTCTGCGGCCTTGGTCGCGGCGTGACCAAGACCGGGAAGTTGCCGGAAGATGGCGTGCGTCTGGCGCTGCAATCCCTGGCGCGGTTCCGCACGCTGATTGATCTGATGCAGATCAAGGATATCCGGGTGCTGGCGACAGCTGCCGCTCGCGATGCCGACAATGGCAAGGTTTTCATCAAGCAGGCGGAAGAGGCCATCGGTGAGCGTGTCGAGCTGATTTCAGGCCAGCGGGAGGCCATGCTCTCAGCCATGGGCGTGCAATCCGGGTTCTACAAGCCGGATGGCATTGTGGGTGATCTGGGTGGTGGCAGTCTTGAACTGATCGATGTTGACGGCGGCAGACTTGGCAAGGGTGTCAGCGTCAAGCTGGGTGGGCTCGCGCTGATGGATGCTTCGGGCGGTTCGCTCAAGAAAGCCGCGAAGATCGTCAAGGACAATCTGGACAAGGTGAAAATGCAGGGCCGTCGGCGCACGTTCTATGCGGTGGGCGGGACGTGGCGGGCTCTTGCGCGGCTTCACATGAAGCAGACAGGCTATCCGCTGAACGTCATGCATGGCTATGCCGTGCCGTCGCGGGAAGCGATTGATTTCTGCCGCATGGTGCAGCGGGTAGAACCTGACACGATGACCTCGATCGACAGCATTTCATCCGCACGCCGTCCATTGCTGGCGCTTGGCGCTCTGGTGCTTGAGCATGTGCTGAAAGAAAGCGAATGCGAACGCGTCGTCTTCTCCGCCATGGGCGTGCGGGAAGGCCTGCTGTTCGAGCTACTGGATTCTGTCGCGCGCAAGAGTGATCCGTTGCTTTCCGGGGCTTCAGAGCTCAACCTCTTGCGTTCGCGTTCACCCAGGCATGGCGAGGAACTTGCGGACTGGACGGACGCACTCATGGACTCCACTGGTCTCGACGAAACTCATGAAGACGTGCGGCTCAGGACGGCGGCTTGTCTGGTCGCCGATATCGGCTGGCGGGCGCATCCGGATTACCGGGGAGAGCAGAGCCTCAACATCATCTCCCATGCCGCCTTTGGCGGCGTGGATCATCCGGGGCGTGCTTTCGTGGCGCTCTCGGTGTTCTATCGCCATGTCGGCCTTTCCGACGATGAACTGAGCCCGCGTGTCCGGGAGTTAGCGTCCACGCGCCTGCTGGAGCGCGCGCGCATTCTGGGTGCCGCGATGCGTGTGGCCTATATCATCTCCGCCTCAATGCCTGGGGTTCTGCCTCGCGCACCGCTGCTGCGCGACGGCAAGACGCTGATTCTGACTCTTCCGCCTGAACTTGCTGATCTAAACAGTGATCGTGTCGCCAGCCGCATGAGACAACTCGCGCGCTTGCTTGCTCTGGAATCCAGAGTTGAAATTTCAGTGTAAACAAGCACTGCTTCATGAGTGAGATGTATGTTTAATAAATTTTAAATTGTCTGCGCTAACCTTAGGAAAGGAAACAAGACTCCCTTAAGGAAGCGAATCATGAAGCGTCTGTTTGCAGCATTTGGCTCTTTGACCAGCCGAATTATACTAACAGCAGTGGTGGCGGTCACAGCAGCCTCAATTCTGGTCGCAGGTCTGGCCTGGCGGACGCTGGATATGGAAATTGCAGGGTCACTGGACGATAAGACGCGCTGGAGCCTGCGCGTTGCAGCGGAGGCCTTTGTTTCGTTCTATCCAGATTACCAACTGGTCTATGACAAGAACGGTGAGGTTCTTCGCCTGGCTGGTCCGGCCGTTCCAGATTTTTCTGACAATGAAGCCGTTGACCGCGTCAGCAAGATCAACAAGGGGACAGCAACTGTCTTTCGGTTTGATGCGGGCAAGAATGACTTTGTCCGTCTGTCGACGTCCGTCAAGAAGGCCGATGGAACACGTGCGATCGGCACTGTGCTGGGCAATGCCGGTGTTGTCTTTCCTGTGATCATGCGGGGAGAGGTCTACAATGGACGGGCCAATATCCTCGGAATTCCCTACCAGACCGGTTACATGCCTATCGTCGGCAAGGGCGGCAAGCCGCAAGGCATCCTTTATATTGGTGTTGGCAAGATTGAAGAATTGCGGGCGTCGGTCGATGGCCTCTATCGCGATCTGCTGATTGCTTCCGGGCTTGCCTTGCTTTTTGCTGCCGTAGGGGCTGGCATTGTTTCCCGCAAGCTGATGTCTCCGCTGCCGCGCCTCGCAGCAGTGACAAGCGACA
>CAXTUM010000611.1:1279-2392 GCA_964247205.1 uncultured Beijerinckiaceae bacterium | reverse complement strand
GGCCGGGGCGAATGTGTGCCTTATCCGCGCTACGGCGAAACGTTGGAGGGCATCGCTGCCGATATCGCGGCTCAGGCCATGCTGCTGCAAGCGGGGGGCGACCATGCGGCGTTGATCGCCGGACTGAAGGCAGGGGCCGCCCGCAACGCGCTGGATTGCGCACTCTGGGATCTCGCGGCCAAGCGGCGGGGGCGGCGCATCTGGGAGATCGCTGGAACGCCCGAGCCACAGCCGGTCACGACCTGTTACACGCTCAGCCTCGGCACGCCCGAAAGCATGGAGGCTGCCGCCCGCACCTCCAGCCAGCGCCCGCTGCTCAAGGTGAAGCTGGGCGGTGACGGCGATGTGGAACGCATCGCCGCCGTCCGGCGCGGTGCACCCCGGGCGCGTCTGGTGGTGGATGCCAATGAGGCGTGGGCCGAAGGCAATCTCGCGGCCAATGCGTCGGCCTGCGCTGCAGCGGGCGTAGAACTGATCGAGCAGCCGCTTCCGGCGGGCAAGGATGATGCCTTGCTGACATTCCGGTCGCCTGTGATGCTGTGTGCGGATGAAAGCGTGCACACCCGCGACACGTTGCCTGCCGTTGCGAAAAAATACCGGGCCATCAACATCAAGCTCGACAAGACCGGCGGATTGACCGAGGCGCTGGTCATGGCCGATGCGGCAGAGGCGCTTGGCCTCAAGATCATGGTGGGCTGCATGGTCGGCACGTCGCTGGCCATGGCCCCCGCCCTGCTGATCGCAGCCCGCGCGGCCTATGTCGATCTCGACGGACCCTTGCTGCTGGCGCAGGACCGCGAGCCGGGCCTGATTTTCGAGGGCAGCACGATCATGGGCTATGGCCCTGATCTGTGGGGGTGATCCCGTTCCCCCGGAAGCGCGTCACGACAGCCCGGCTTCCGCCAGAAAGCCCCTGAGGCTGGCGACGCCTTTTTTCGCATAGGTCAGGGGATGCGCCTTCTCCGGGTCCTGCTCGGCCTCGACGATGACCCAGCCTGCATAGCCCTTCAACGCCTTGAAAACGGCTGGGTAATCCACCATGCCGTCACCTGGCACGGTATACACCCCAAGCTCCTCTCCCATGCCAAGGATGGCGTCGAGGAAACTCCAGTC
>CAXTUM010000611.1:0-1179 GCA_964247205.1 uncultured Beijerinckiaceae bacterium | reverse complement strand
GCCAGCCTGTCCGCGAGTTCTGTCATCCGGGAGCAGAACGAGCCCCATTCGGAGGCTTGAAGCTGCGGGCGGCGCGACAGCGGCATTGTGCGGTCGCCGTGGATTGCATTCGACGTTTCGGCCACGATGAAGACATCGGTTCCCATGGCTTTCAGCAGGGCGCGGTGGTCTTTCGCGAGATCGAACTCGGTCTGCGCATCGCGTTTCAGCAGCTCGACCGAATGCCAGCCGCCGACGCACGCCATACCGAAGGGAGCCAGCGCCGCCTTCAGCGCATCGGCCTGCCGGGGGAACTTGTGTCCCAGCTCCATGCCGATGAAACCGGCCTCGCGGGCCTCGGCCAGACAGGTCTCCAGCGGTGTCGCGCCGCCGATGTGCTGCAGGTCGTCATTCGACCAGCCGATAGGGTTTGCGCCGATGCGGATTGCCATATGTGATCTCCCGAAGCGTCAGGGCTGAAGCGGGTCCGCGCCGGCGCCGACAATGGTCTGGTCAAAATCGATATTCGCCCCGGTCATGAGGCCGGATTCCCCTGATGCCAGATAGAGGCACGCGCGCGCCACCTCCTGCGGATCAATCAGGCGGCCAAAAGGCCGTGTCTTCACGGCCTCGTCCAGCCAGCCGTCCTGCGCCCCGTGATATTCCCGCATCACGCGCTCTTCTCCCGGCGTGTGCATCCAGCCGATGTTGAGGCCGTTGACGCGGATGCGGTGGCGCACAAGCGAATGCGCCACATTGCGCGTCAGCGTCGCCAGCGCTCCCTTGCTGGTGCTGTAGGCCGATAGAAACGACTGTCCGCCATGGGCCGACATGGACTGGATATTGATGATCGAGCCTGCAATCTTCTCGCGCACCATGATCCGTGCGGCTTCCTGTATGAGAAAGAACGGTGCGCGGACATTGACGTTGAACAGCTCGTCGTAGCGCTCCTGCGTCGTGTCGAGGATCGTGCCGCGATCCGTGAGGCCAGCCGCATTGACCAGCACATCCACGCGGCCAAAGCGCTGGTCAGCCGCTTTCACAACGGCGCGGGCCGCATCAACATCCGCCAGATCGGCCTGAACGAAGAGCGCATCGGCCCCAAGATCGGCTAGTGTCTTGCGCACCTGCTCACCATGTGCGGCATTGCGGCCGCAGATCACGATGCCAGCGGCACCGCTTCGGGCGAACAGCAGGGCG
>CAXTUM010000610.1:0-2397 GCA_964247205.1 uncultured Beijerinckiaceae bacterium | reverse complement strand
TCGAGGAAGCCCCCGCGCCGGGCATGACGGACGAGGTCCGCGCCGCCATGGGCAAGGCCGCGGTCGATGCGGCGAAGGCCGTGGGCTACGTGGGGGCCGGAACGGTGGAGTTCATCGCCGATGGTTCGCGCGGGCTGCGCGTCGACGGGTTCTATTTCATGGAGATGAACACCCGGCTGCAGGTGGAGCACCCGGTGACGGAGATGATCACCGGGCTGGACCTCGTGGAACTGCAGTTCCGTGTGGCGGCGGGTGAGCCGCTGGGGTTTGCGCAGGGCGATTTGCGGATCAATGGCCATGCCGTGGAAGCGCGGGTTTATGCCGAGGACCCGGAGGATGACTTCCTGCCCTCCACGGGGAAGCTGTGGGCGCTGCGGCTGCCGGAGGAAGGCGACGGCATTCGCGTCGATTCCGGCGTATCCGAAGGCGGTGCCGTGACGCCCCATTACGATCCCATGATCGCCAAGATCATCGCGCACGGTGCCACGCGCGACGAGGCGCTGGACCGGCTGTCGGCGGCGCTGACACAGACGATTGTCGCAGGACCGAAGAGCAATGTGGCGTTCCTCAGGCTGCTGGCGGACCATCCGGATTTCCGGGCGGGAAAGCTGGATACGGGGCTGATCGAGCGGGAGAAGGTGGCGCTGGGCGGGGTGGAGCAGCCTGTGGATGCGGAGGCTGTCAAGATCGGCATTCTGATAGACGCGCATCTTGAGAGCGAGTTGGAGACCAATCGCCGCTACAAACGATCGCACTGGACCAGCGATCCATGGGATTTTTTCGATGGCTTCACTACACTCGGCGAAAGCAAAGTCGGTTTTGTTGCGGTTGCCGACGGCCAAAAAATCCATGGAACTTGGATATTTCGCGCGGACCCGGACACAGGTTTTCAAAAGCGGATAGCTATCACCCTCGGCGACGATGTTGCTGCAGAAGCTGTAGCTGTCTGGGATGGCAACCCCAGAAGCGGGTGGCGATACCCACCAAAAGGCAATGTCGTCATCGCGGACGACGAAACGGATTGGCTCATCATCCGCGACAACCGCCAGACCCGCGTTGCCCTCTTCGATCCCTTCGATGTCGATCTCGACGCCATGGATGATGCCGGGGGCGCGTCGATCAAATCCCCCATGCACGGCAAGCTGGTCGCCCTTATGGTGCAGGCCGGTGATGCCGTTGCCAAGGGCCAGAAACTCGCCATCGTGGAAGCCATGAAGATGGAGCACGCACTGGTGGCCCCGCGCGACGGGGTGGTGGCGGAGGTCATCGGCGATGTCGGCGCGCAGGTGGGTGAAGGGGCGAAGGTTGTGGTGCTGGCGGAGGGGTAATTATTGCTTTCCTTCTCCCCCTGCGGGAGAAGGTGGCCTTTGCGTTTGCAAAGGTCGGATGAGGGGTCTTGCGGAGCAAACCTTCTGACTGTCCGCCACGCTGAGGCCCCGCAAGACTTGCTGCGCAATTCCCCTCATCCGTCACGCGTGCCGCATGACACCTTCTCCCGCAGGGGGAGAAGGAGAGGCAGTGCCCCCGAAACCTGTGCACATCACCACCAATTCCCTCGCCATCCCGCGCCACCGCACTAGAACCATCCCATGCCCCTGAACCTTCTCAAGCTTGCCGTCGGCTGCAGCTCCGTTGCTGATCTCGAGGACTGGATCGAGGAAACGCGCCTGCTGTTCAAGCGCCTTGGCCGCCCCTACGAGCAGCATCACACGACGCGCATGTTTCCCCGGCGCATCGGCGAGGACCCCAGGGGAGGCTCGCTCTACTGGGTGATCAAGAGCCAGATCCAGTGCCGCCAGACGCTGCTGGAAATCCGCCCCTTCACCGACCCCGAAGGCATCAGCCGCTGTCATCTCGTGCTGGAGCCGGTGGTGCATGCGGTGCGCCCGCGGCCGATGAAGCCGTTTCAGGGCTGGCGTTATCTCGATGAAAAGGACGCGCCGCCGGATATGGCGGACCTTGGGGCGAAAGCGGATATGCCCGAGGCGCTGAAGCGGGAACTGGCAGGTCTGGGGCTTCTGTGATAGATCGGCGCATGGTCAGAACAGCCCGCCTTTCAGCCGTCCTATTGCTTGTCCTGCTCAGCTCCGCAGCCGCGAAAGACTGCACCCCGGTGGAAACCGCGCCGGGCGTGAAGAGCAAACCTGCGGGTTGCGCTGACCTTGGTCGCGAGGCCCTGCCAAAGAAGCCCGATGACGGCAAGCTTCGCGGGGCCGACGGCTATATCGTCAACCGCGACGGCACGCGCATACGGGTGTTCGGGCGCGTGGGCACCGAATACGGCGTTTCGCGCTGATCCTCAGGTGACCGGCAGCTTCAGTGCCTTGTCATAGCCCGGTCTTTCCATCATGCGCGCAAACCATGCCTCAACATGCGGGCGGCTCTGGCGTGCCAGCG
>CAXTUM010000609.1:0-2398 GCA_964247205.1 uncultured Beijerinckiaceae bacterium | reverse complement strand
CGTCCCGGTCATGTCCGGCGACGACTGCTTCGGCTATGCTTGGCACTGCGGCAATGACTGCCAAGCGAAGTTCCCCGGTCAAGACCCACGTCCCGTTCGAGAGCTTGAAGTTTTCGCTCAGCCGGCCTGCAAAACGCAATCCTTGCGAAGGATCGGTCGGATCGACGAACTGCGCCGCGTCGCCAACTTTGTAGTAGCCATCCTCATCGAACGCCTCAGCGGTCAGATCCGGACGGCCAAGATAGCCTAGGAATACGTTTGGCCCTCGTGCGCGGAGATCGAAGCGGTCGCCGAACGGAACAAGCTTGATCTCGCACCCGGCAAAGGGAAGGCCGATCTCGCCTTTGCCCTCGCTTGCCCAGTGCGTGCTGGAAATGCCTGGTCCCGTCTCGGTCGTGCCATAACCCGCGATGAAGGGAACAGGAGCCCCGGTTGCTTGGACAGCAAGCCGCTGCATTCGGCTGAACGTATCTGGCGTCAGACTCGCCCCGGCAAAAGCCATCCGCTCAAGCCGCTCAAAGAAGCGCGATCTGAGCGCACCGTCGGTTTCCAAAGCCTCGGCCAACATCTGAAATCCGGCAGGGACGTTCTGGACGAAAGTTGTGGCAATCTCAGTCAAATTTCGAACCGTTCGCGCGAAAGCGCCGGGCAGGGGGCGCCCATCATCGATATACATCGTGCCGCCATCGCGCATGATGCCGTGCAGTGTACTGTTCCCACCCAAGGTATGGTGCCATGGCATCCAGTCCACCGTGACTGGCGGGTTGTCGACCGGGAAGGCCAGCCCGGCGGCGCGCACGGCGCTGCACAGCATCGCCTGCGTATTGGGGACGCCCTTGGGCTTACCGGTCGAGCCGGATGTAAACAGGATTTTGCCAACACTTGTCTGGTCTGCTGTCGAAAAGGCGCGCTTGATATCCCGGACGTGCTCAACGGTCTCGAACGTGCCAAGTGTTACAGCAGTTAAAGCCGGTTCTGCGCTTATCCAGGGAATTTCAGCCAATTGGGGCAAGGCCCTAGCTGAAGCGAGACTGTCTGCTGACTGGGCGAACACCATCTGTGGCTTCAACATGTCGCCAATGTCTGCCAGCCTGGTCAGGCCTTCGCTGCTCATGCTGTAACTGGGCGAGATCGGCGCGACCGGCACTCCGGCCGTCATTGCACCAAACGCCATCAGCGCATGCTCGATCGAATTGCCGGTCAGGATTGCGAGTGGCGCATCCGCCGCCAATCCATGATCGAGCAAAGCCTGTCCAATCGCTTGTGCCCTGCGCCAGGCATCACCATAGCTTAGCCTCTGCCACTCGCCATCGGTGCCGCGCTGGGCAAGGAAGGTGCGATCCGGCGCGAGATCGGCCCATCGCTCTAGATAAGCACATATGTGGCGCTCGCAGCCTTCCAGTTTCATCGGGGAGCGCAGCAAGATCGTGCCATCGGCGCGATAGCGCACATCGACTTCGCGCGGCGCAAACCGTGCTGCGTTCGCCAATCCAGTTCCGGCTTCGCTTACCATTTCTCGCCAAACGGCCGGATTTCCTGCTCGAACGTCCAGGCATCGATTGGCTGCTGGTGCAACGCCCAATAGGCATCGGCGACCGCTTCTGGCCGCATCAGCTGGCCTGGCTGAATTGCAGCAACCGCTTCGTCACCGGCGCGCTCGCGAATTCGCTCCCGGACCCAGGCGGTATCCACCCCGGAATCGATCACCAGATGCGCGACATGGATGCCCTGCGGGCCCAGTTCGCGCGCTGCGGCTTGTGCCACTGCGCGCAATCCGAATTTGGCGCTGGCAAAGGCGGCATAGCCAGCACCGCCGCGAAGTCCCGCCGTCGCGCCGGTGAAGAAGATTGATCCCTTGCGGCGCGGCAGCATGTGCCGCGCCGCTTCGCGTCCGGCGAGGAAACCCGCAAAGCAGGCCATTTCCCAAACCTTGCGGAACACCCGGGCAGTGGTTTCGATCAGCGGAAAATTCACGTTGGCACCGATGTTGAACACACAGACTTCGAGCGGCGCTTCGGCCTCGGCCTCCGCCAAAAACGCAGCCATCTGGTCTTCATCGCGGGCATCAAGCGCGCGAGCCCTTACTCTGCCGCCGGTTGCCTCGATTTCTTGTCTGAGCGGTTCAAGCTTGTCGAGAGTCCGGCGCCCGACAAAAACGATATACCCCTCCGCAGCAAAGCGTTTCGCGATCGCGGAGCCAATGAAGTCGCCTGCTCCGATAATAGCGACCGTCGCATTGCGCTTGCCTTCGAAAGTGTCGGTCATGCCGCGTTCCTCAATCTGATCGATGTCATTCAGGCAGCGCGGCTCAGGGCGGCATACCGGGCCAAATGGTAATCATCGTCGCCCAATTGGTGGTTGATCATCATCAGCCGTTTGGCAAAATGAGTCATCGCCA
>CAXTUM010000608.1:0-2399 GCA_964247205.1 uncultured Beijerinckiaceae bacterium | reverse complement strand
GCTTCAGGCTTTCTGAATCGGAAAAGGCTTTCCGTTCCTGTGGTTAGCGGTTCTTTACCGTCTCAGGCATTGGCCACGAAGGCGCGGGCGGCCTCGACCGTGGCGGGCGCATAGAGAATGCGCCTGTGGCCCAGACCCGGCATCGGCACCAGCGAGACATGATCCCCCGATGTGGCCAGCACCTCGGCGCTGGCGAAGGAGACCTCCTTGTCATCCGGTGCATGCAGGATGAGCGTTGGCATCCCCGCCTGCCGCAGCAGCACATCGCCTTCAAAGGTGCTGAGATCACGGCCTGCCAGTCGCTTCACGTTGGCATCAAACCAGTGCTGCCCGCGCCGCGACAGCCCCACTGTCTGGCCGAACCACTGGAACAGCTGCGGCATGGAATGCGGCGTGGCGATCAGCACAAGACGATTGACAGCGATCGCCGGAAAATGCGCAACAGCCCCGGACAGGAGCGATGCCGCCACCGCGCCGCCAAAGGAATGCGCAATCGCGCCATGCCATGGCCCAAGCTGTGCGTGAACCGCATGCAGCGCCTTGATCCCCAGTGGAATGTGGAGGCTACGCCCGGAAGAATGCCCGTGACCCGGCAGATCGACCGCCAGCACATCGAAGCCGGAGGCATTAAGCGGCTCGACGAAAGCCGACATGAAAGCCGCACGCCCGGTCCAGCCATGGATCAGCAGTACTGTGCCTTTGCTTTCACCGGTCTGCGTCTGAAAGCGATAGGCCTGCACCTCTCCTCCCTCGTATGGCACACGAATCCTCTCGGCATGGTCCATCCGTGCCTCGGCACGCGCCATCAGGCGGCGTTGCGTGTCGTCCGTTCCATTGGCTCTGGGCGGGCGGCAGAAAGCGCGAAACGCCAGATTGCCCGTGAAACGCGGTGCAATGCGTGAGCTGACCTTGACAAAAGGGCGGATGACCCTGAGCGCTTCGTATGCCATCGTTCAGACCTCATTTCGTTCAACCCTGAACAGTCTTGTTCAATCTTGAACAAATAGCAAGGTGATAATGTGTCGGTCGACCCGGAACTTGCTGCTCCCCTGAAGGACAGTCCCGCCCCATGGGATTTGCCGCGGTTCCGCAACTGGATCGCGGTGGCGAAAGTACATCTGCTGGTCGAGAGAGCGATGATGGCGGGCCTTTCGCCGCTGGGTCTTAAACTGCCGCACTATGACATCCTCGCGAATGTCTATCGCTTTCCGGATCTGACACAGCAGGATCTCGCCAACCGGCTGCTCGTCGGACGCTCCAACCTGTCGATGCTGCTGCCGGAGCTTGAAAAGCGCGGTCTGGTGGAGCGGATCGCCGACGAACAGGACAAGCGCGTGCGGCGGCTGCGGCTCACAGATCTGGGTTGCGCGCTGACGATCCAGGCGCTCGCCGTGCAGGTGACAGTCATCGAGGACATGATGCTGGCGCTCACGGCTGACGAATGCGAGCAGCTTGGGAGCTACATGCGGCGGGTGGGCGCACATCTGACCCAGAGCACAAAAACCCCGGATTAACCGCCGATAAGGCGCTGCAGCAGATTGCGCTCATCCTTTGACGGACCTTGCTGCTGGTTGAAGCGGTGCGGGCTCGTATCCTCCAGCACCATGGGTGCGGGCGGGCGCGGCTGGCTGCGCGGCGGGACCGTGCCGACATTGGCGGGCGGCAGGATCGGACCGGCCGCCGGTTGCCCCAGGGAAGCCGTGGCGCGCCAGCTGAGGCCGGGAAGGCCAGCGACAGGCACGGAGGCGTGACTTTCCTTCATGAACTTCTGCCAGATTTCGGCGGGCAAACCAGAGCCCGTCACCTTCTTCATCTCGTCGCCATCATCGTTGCCGACCCACACCGTCGTCACGAGATGGCCGGTGTAGCCCACGAACCAAGCGTCGCGATGGTCCTGCGTCGTGCCGGTCTTGCCGGCGGCGGGCCAGCCCGGAAGGTCGGCCCTCCTCGCCGTGCCGGACACCAGCGTCTCGCGCAGCATCTGGTTCATCTGCCCGGCCTGCTCCAGCGTCATGGCGCGTCCGAGATCGCGGCTCTGGCGGGTGTAGATGACTTTGCCCGCCGTGGTTTTCACCTGCAGGATGGCGTGCGGAATGACCGCCGTGCCGCCATTGGCGAAGGCCGCATAAGCGCCGGTCAATTCAAGCGGCGTCACTTCGGATGTGCCCAGCGCCAGCGATGGCAGCGCCTGGAGAGGTGACGAAATGCCGAGCCGCTGCGCCGTGCGCACAACGGAGCGCGGGCCCATCTCCTGAATCACCCGCACGACGGGTGTGTTCAGCGACATGGCGAGCGCCTTTTGCATCGGCACCTCGCCAAAATACTCGCGGGAATAATTCTCGGGCTTCCAGCCCTTGATGTTGATCGGCGCGTCCAGAAGGGGCGATTCGGGAGTGTAG
>CAXTUM010000607.1:0-2409 GCA_964247205.1 uncultured Beijerinckiaceae bacterium | reverse complement strand
TCTCTCCCACGGCGCGCGAGACCGCCAGCATGAAGGCTGAGGCGATGCCCGGAAGTGCGGCGGGCAATACCACTTTTTTGATTGTTTCAGATGGCGTGGCCCCCATGCCCAGCGACCCGTCCCGCAGGGATTGCGGCACGGCGTTGATGACATCATCGGACAGTGAGGAAATCATGGGAATGATCATCACGCCCATGACAAGCCCGGCGGCGAGCGCGCTTTCCGCGGCCACATGCAGGCCGAGAAAATTGCCGCTGTCGCGCAGGAAAGGGGCGACCGTGAGCGCTGCGAAGAAACCGAAGACCACGGTGGGTATGCCCGCCAGGACTTCCAGCAGCGGTTTCGCAAAAGCGCGGAACTTCGGCGTCGCGTATTCAGACATATAGATAGCCGCAAAGAGCCCGACCGGCCCGGCCACCATCATCGCGATGACCATGATCAGCATGGTTCCAGTCAGGACGGGAATGAGTCCAAACGCATTCTGCGCAGCCTCGATGCCGCCCGTGGCGCGCTGCGGGCTCCATTCCGTTCCAAAGAAGAACTTAAAGGGCGAGACCATGGAGAAGAAGCGCAGGGTCTCGAAGATCACCGACAGGAGGATGCCGATCGTGGTCAGGACGGCGACTGCCGAGGATGCAATCAGAAACACCAGAACAAAGCGCTCGACGGCATTGCGCGCCCGGAATGCCGGTTTGATCTTGCCCTTGCCCCAGAAGAAAGCAATCGCGACCGTTGCCGCAAGGGCGATCCCAAGCATGATCGAGCCGGTCTGGTCGAGCGCCGCAAATTTCGCACCTGCTGCTGCAGCAGCTTCGGAGCGGTCATTGACCAGCCCCCCGAAAGCCAGAGCCTTTGCATTGCGCAAAAAGCCTTCGATCTGCACGCCTGCGGAAGCGGCGACAGCGGCGGGCAGGCTGCCAAGAACAAGCCGGTCAAGCAGCCAGCCCTTCACAAAGGTCCCGGCAGTGAGGATGGCGACCGCGGGAATGGCGATCACCGCCGCGAGATGGGCTCCATGCTGCGCGGCGCGCGAGTGCAGGGCGCTTTCACGACCGCCCGCCACCGAGAGCGCCAGCCTGCGCCCGTAGAAAAAGGCCAGCACGGCAGCAATGACGATAGCCAGAAGAAACGTCAGGAACATGATGCCAGCCTGGAACGCCTGCTGAAGGAAATCCTGAGGCCTGGTATCAGGCCTCAGGATTTGAGTGAAAAGATCAGGAGCCGAGACCTTCGAGCTTCTTCAATGCGGAAGCATCGCCCTGCACCTTGTCAAGGTCAGGCTTGGGCAAGGGAATCAGCCCCTTGTCCACGAGATAGCCATCCTCGCCTGCGGCCTTGCGGCTGGTGAATTCGGCGATGAACTCCTTGAGGCCGGGCACCACGCCCATGTGCTCGCGCTTCACGTAGAAGAACATCGAGCGCGCGACCGCGTATTTGCCGGAAGCGATGTTGTCGAAGGTCGGCTCGACGCCGCTGATGTTGGCGACCTTGAGGCGGGACTTGTTGTTCTCGTAGAAACCATAGCCGATAATGCCCATCGAGCCTGGCGTCTTCAGCGTGCGGTCGACCGTGACATTGTACGCATCGGCCACATCCACCCAGGCGCCGTCCTCGCGGACTGTATGGCAGGCCTGCGTGCGGGCCTTGGCATCAGCGATGGCCTTGATCTCCGCGACATTCTTGCAGCCCGCATCAAGGACCAGTTCGACCACCGCGTCACGCGTGCCGTGATTGGCGGCTGGACCGTAGATGCTGATGTCAACGTTCGGCAGGGAAGCGTCGATCTGGTTCCATTTCTTGTAGGGATTGGCCACCAGGGCTCCATTCACCGGCACCTGTTTGGCGATGGCCTTCCAGAGTTGCTCCTGCGTGATGTTCAGGGCGGGACCGGATGTGGCGTAGGAGAAGACGATACCGTCATAACCGATCTTGACCTCGGTCATGGAGACACCGTTCTTGCCGCACTCCGCCAGTTCTCCGGCGGTTACGCGGCGTGAGGCATTAGCGATGTCGGGGTGCTGGACGCCGACGCCGGCGCAGAAAAGCTTGAAGCCGCCGCCGGTGCCGGTGGATTCGACCACCGGCGTTTTCTGGCCGGGCTGCTTGCCGAAATTCTCGGCAACCTGCGTCGAAAACGGAAAAACCGTTGAAGACCCGACGATGCGGATCTGGTCACGGGCCGAAGCGGCGGTCGCTCCGCAGACGAGGGCCGCTGCGCACAGTCCGGCCATCAGGAATGTCTTGTTCATGGGATGCTCCTATGAGAACGGCAATGCCTTGGGAAGGCAGAATGACAGTTTTATGACATTCGACACACAACTTGTGCCGAAGACCACTTTCAGACGAAGCCGCTTTCATTCATAGAAGCCGCCGCGACGGTCTTATGACGAAGCCTCCATTCCCTGGTTT
>CAXTUM010000606.1:0-2413 GCA_964247205.1 uncultured Beijerinckiaceae bacterium | reverse complement strand
GTCCGTCGTGTTGCCGTTGGAGTTCTGGCTCGGCTCGCGGAAGACCGAGACGGAGCCGTCCGTCTCGTCGAAGCGCATCATGCGGTTATTGGGGATATCCGACCACACCAGATAACGGCCCGCCGGGAAATAGGCCGGTCCCTCGGCCCAGCGGCACCCGGTCCAGAGCTTCTCAAGTCTCGCATGGCCGATCACAAGCTGGCCGAAGCGCGCATCATGCTGAATGGTTTGGCTCATGGATTGTCTCCCGGTCCCGCGCCCAGCCGCCGCATGCCCCAGCCCCCGGATCTGGCTGTGTTGCCGGGGTGGCTGCGGTCCGGCCCCCAGATCGCCTGATAGGTATCGATGGCACGGCCCCTGTTCTGGAGCAATACATAGGTCATCACGAACAACAGCCACCAGCCCGCAAGCAGCAATGCCATCCAGCGCGGCGCATTGGCATGCCAGAGACCAGTGAGAATGGCGCCGCAGGACAGGACCAATGCCGTGTAGCCCGCTGTCTTGTGAAAGTGCTCGAAGATACGGCGGCGCATGGTCATATCGTAATGATCACCCCGCACCTCGGGTTCAGTCGGACCGCCCTTTGAACCGCGCAGCCAGCCCGCCAGGAATTGCGACACGCCGAGCGCCAGAACCGCATAGCCCATCAGACCGTGGACATGACCGGCTCCGCGCCAGTGTCCGCCGATTACCAGCGAGCCCAGACCCGCCAGCATCACCAGACCGCCCGTGTACTGGAGCGCCAGATGCGAGCGCCACCAGACCCGGCTGTCGATCTCGTCAGGCCAGTGCTGACGCGGCAGGACCTTGAAGAAACGCGCGATCAGCACACCGAGCGGCAGGAGAAATCCCCAGGCCGCAACCATCAGCCGCCCGTGCCACGCCACCGCGCTATCGACCAGATGCACACGTGAAGGATCAAGCGGCTGGAACAGCCAGGTCAGCAGAAGATCGAGCATCACCCCTTGACCGCGCCCGCCGTGAGCCCAGCAATGATCTGGCGCGCGGCGATAAACGTGAAAATCAGCGGCGGGAGCGCGATCAGAACGCCAGCCGCCATCAGCTTGCCCCAGTCGATGCCGACATCGGTGATGAAGAGATAAACCCCGAAAGACGCCGTCCGTGTCGCCCGGTTGGTCAGCACCGAGGCCAGCACCAGTTCATTCCAGGCGATGCGGAAGGTGAAGATCGAG
The DNA here is from genome assembly GCA_964247205.1 of uncultured Beijerinckiaceae bacterium. Classification (GTDB taxonomy): domain Bacteria; phylum Pseudomonadota; class Alphaproteobacteria; order Rhizobiales; family Beijerinckiaceae; genus JADCCX01. The sequence goes on along the minus strand of CAXTUM010000606.1, from coordinate 1,220 downwards.
GCGGCGGCAAGGCCCGGCTTCAGCAGCGGCAGGATCAGCAGGAAGAAGGTCCGGAACGGACCGCAGCCATCCATGATCGCGGCCTCTTCCAGTTCGCCCGGCACCTGCTCAATGAAGCCGTAGAGCAGCCAGATCGTGAAAGGCAGGTTGAATGCGACATAAACCAGAATGAGCCCGCCAAGGCCGTCAGCAATGCCGAAGCGGTTCCAGATGACATAGACGGGAATGGCCAGCACTGCCGGTGGAATGGTGCGCAGCAGCAATGTGCCAATCGCCAGCGGTGCTCTGCCAATAAAGCGGAAGCGCGACAGCGCATAAGCGCACATCGCCCCCATCACCAGCGTCAATAGCGTCGAGATAACACCGACGACGATGCTGTTTCCGAGATAGCCCAGAAAGCGGCCCGTCAGCACCTCGCGGTAGTTGTCGAGGGTTGGCACGAAGAAGAAAGAGAAACCGGAATCAAACACCTGTTTCTGTGTCTTCAGCGAGGTCGACCCCATCACAAGCAGTGGCACGAGGATGACGACAGCCAGCAGCAGAACTAGCGAAAAGCGCCCTGTCTCGCGCCAGCCATCCCGGTTCATGAGCGCGCCGGTTGTCATGATTCACCCACGCGTTTGAGCGGGTTGTGACGCAGCAGAAGCACAGCACTCAGCAGCGTCGTCACGAACAGCAGGCAAACGGACAGGGCTGCGGAATGGCCCATGCGCTGGGTGACAAAGGCACTCTTGTAGATGTGGAGCGGGAACAGCTCGGTTGACAGCCCCGGCCCGCCATTGGTCATGGCAAAGACCACCTCCAGCCCGCGCAAGGCATCGATCAGGCGCATCAGCAGCGTGATCATCAGGATGGGTGCGAGCAGCGGCACCTTCACATGCCAGATCACCTGCCAGGTGCTGGCCCCGTCAATGGTGGCGGCTTCGACCGAGGACTGGTCCAGCCCCTGCAATCCGGCCAGCGCCATGATCAGCACGAAGGGCGTGAACTGCCAGACATCGGCAATGCAGATCGCCACAAAAGACAGGGTCGAATCCGCCAGCCAGGTCGGCTGGATGCCGAACGGGGACAGCCAGGCATTGATCGGCCCGGCGTTGGCATCGAACATGTAGCGCCATATCAGGCCCACACAGATCGGCGCGATCATCATGGGCAAAATGAAAAGGGTGCGGAAAAGGCTCATGCCGCGAAACGGCTTTTCCAGCAGCAGGGCGAACCCG
>CAXTUM010000605.1:0-2421 GCA_964247205.1 uncultured Beijerinckiaceae bacterium | reverse complement strand
AAGACGCTCGCCAGCAAAGGATTGAAGCTGCTCTATGTGACGCCGTGGCCACCCTCCGGCATCTGGTCGAAGGCGCCTATTACCTCCGCCGTCGACATCAAGACTTTGTCCATCCGCACCTATGATGAGACTTCCAGCGATGTGTTCAATGCGGCGGGTACCAAGGCGCAGAACCTCTCGTTTGCTGATGTCATGCCCAAATTGACGGATGGCTCCGTCACCGCTGTGCTGTCCTCCGGTGATGGCGGGGCGGGGCGCAAGCTTTGGACGTTCCTGCCGCATTTTGCGCAGGTAAATTACGCCGTGCCGCTGTCCTTCGCGTTCGTGAGCAAGGCGGCGTATGAAGCCCTTCCCGAGGACCAGCGCCGCGCGGTCGATGAGGCCGCGCGCGAAACCGAGGCCCGCCAGTGGCATGCGATCGCTGGGCGGCTGGAGGCAAATTACGCCGTCATGCGGGCGAACGGCGTGGCCATCACCGATGCTCCGGCTGGTGTGGCATTGCTGCTGCGGGCGGCGGCGTCTCCGGTTGTGGAGGCATGGGCGCAAGGTGTTGGCGAGCCAGGCCGCGTGGTGCTGTCGGCCTTCCGCCGCTGAAGGCTTTCGGTGAGCGGCTCCGGGCTTGCATCCGCCGCGCGCACCGCCTAATAAACCGCGTCCCGGTAACGCTCCCTTCGTCTATCGGTCAGGACGGCAGCCTCTCACGTTGCAAAGGCGGGTTCGATTCCCGCAGGGAGCGCCAATTTTGCGCTAAGCAGATGATTTTGCTAAACCTCCGTGCACCAAATTGACCCTCAGGCCGGCTTTGGTAACAATTCCGGTTACAATCGGGGGCAGGATCGGAGGTCGAGATGGCTCGGACAAGTCCCCATACCCTGCCGTTCTTTCTCCGCCGTCGCGAAAGCGGTGGATATGTTTATCGTCGTCGCATCTCGGCCGACATCCGTGCCGCGCTGTCCGGCGAGGCAGTCTGTCCATGGACGGGGACGTAAGGCTGGTCGGCGACGCAGGGACCATCAAGATCGCCTTCGGCACCACCGACCTCGCCACAGCGAAGGCGCGTTGGTCCGATATCCATGCACAGGTCGAACTGATGAAGGTTGAGCTCGCCGTGCCGGATCATACTACGCTGGCGCGACGGCGGCGGACGTTTGATGTGCGCAACCATCGCTGGCGGCGCAATGACCGCGTCGATATTGTGATCAACAGCTCCGGGGTCAAATTTTTCAGCGATGGCGAATGGGTTGGCAGCGGCGACACGCATACGGCAAGCGCTCACTGGTCAAGACGGCCATATCCCGCATCATACGCATCAACGGCGGGAGGCTCAGCTCCAGTGCATTCGAAGCCCAGCAGAACGAAGCCGCCGTTCATATCAAAAGCGCCAACCGCAACATGACGCTTGCAAATCCGGTGTCAGTCCGCGCCGGGTGACGCCGCAACAAAGCTATAGTCGCCTCGGGTCGCCTCCATGCACCAAAGCCGCATGAAGTGCCGCACACACTGAATACAATCACAATCCCGGAACTTTTAAACGATGTCTTTTCCAGGCCATTTGCCACACGAGTCGGCAGGGCTGCTGACAAGGTTGAATCCGCGTGCAAGACTGTCGGCTGCGTGGGATACGGACCCATGCTGTTAACAGGTGGTTGCTCACATGCTGAAAAGAATGGCACTCGCGACATTTGCGATTTTGGCGGCAACGGCTGTATGGGCGCAGACATTCCGGGATACGATCACGGTCGATCTGCCCAACGACGCTGCAACGCTTGATCCCCATCTGCAGTGGGATACGGACAGCTACTCGATCTACCGCAACATCTTCGACAATCTTCTGACTCGCGACCCTGCCGGGCGCATCGTTCCCCAGATTGCCGAAAGCTGGCGGCAGGTCGATGATATGACGATTGCATTCAAGATCAGGGCGGGTGTCAAGTTTCACGACGGAACGCCACTGACGGCAGACGACGTGGCCTTTTCCATTCGCCGCATCACGGATCCTGTCTTGCGGAGCCCACAGTTGTCGCAGTTCGACCAGATAGCGTCAGCCGAGACGACAGACACGACAACCGTCACAGTCAAGACAAAATCACCCTATCCGGCGCTCATGGCCCAGCTGGTGAAGCTCTCGATCGTGCCCAAGGCCCTGGTGGAACGTGTGGGCGCGCAGGCATTTAACCTTCAGCCAGTCGGTTCCGGGCCATACAAGCTTCGCACCTGGCAGCGCGGTGTGGGCATAACCCTGGACGCAGTGCCGGACTACTGGCGCGGTCGTCCGCCGTTTGACAGCGCCAATTTCCGTGTGGTTCCGGACGTTGCCACGCGCATTGCCGATCTTCAGACAGGCAAGGCCGATATCGTACGCCAGCTGGGCCCGGACGAGGCTGTGCGCATCAGGTCGGATACGAAGCTCCAGGTCCTGTC
>CAXTUM010000604.1:0-2422 GCA_964247205.1 uncultured Beijerinckiaceae bacterium | reverse complement strand
ATGCTGCTGGTCACCAGAGTGTCGAGAAAGGCGCGCGCCTCGTCTCCGGCCACCTTTACGATGCCCCGGTTGGGCAAACCCACAGCTTTCAGACCGGCAATCATGCTAGGCGACACTCCCCGCTTGAGCTCAGCGAATGCGTTACGTAAGGCCTCTGCAACCCTGCCACAAGCGGAGCGCCACCGATGGCCCAGACATTCGACATGATCCTGAAGGGCGGCACCGTCGTGAATCACGATGGCGCCGGCATCCGCGATGTCGGAATCACGTCGGGCCGCATCGCCGCCATAGGCTCTCTTGCGGCCGCAAGCGCGGGGGAAACCGTGGATTGCAAGGGCCTGCATGTGTTGCCCGGCGTCATCGACAGCCAGGTGCATTTCCGCGAGCCCGGTCTGACCCACAAGGAAGACCTTGAAACGGGCTCCCGCGCGGCAGTCATGGGCGGTGTGACGGCGGTCTTCGAGATGCCCAACACCAATCCGCTGACGACGACGCCGGAAGCTCTGGACGGCAAGCTGAACGCTGCTCATCACCGCATGCATTGCGATTTCGCTTTCTGGGTGGGGGGGACGCACGAGAACGCGAGGGACGTGCCGGAACTGGAGCGCCTGCCCGGAACGCCGGGCATCAAGGTATTCATGGGCTCATCCACCGGTTCGCTGCTGGTGGAGGATGACGAGGGTGTGCGCGAGATCCTCAAGCGCACCCGCCGCCGTGCGGCCTTCCATTCCGAGGATGAGGCGCGGCTGCGCGAGCGGATGGGCCTGCGTGTGCCGGGTGACCCCTCATCGCATCCGGTCTGGCGCGATGTCGAGACGGCGATGCGCTGCACGCGGCGTCTGGTCTCCATCGCTCGGGAAGCCGGTGCGCGCATCCATGTGCTGCATATCTCGACCGCGGACGAGATCGCTTTTTTGCAGGCGCACAAGGATGTCGCGACCTGCGAGGCGACGCCGCATCATCTCACCCTTGTGGCGCCTGATTGCTACGAGCGTCTCGGCGCCTATGCGCAGATGAACCCGCCAGTCCGGGATGACCGCCACCGCCAGGGGATCTGGTCCGGTGTGACGCAGGGCATTGTCGATGTGCTGGGCTCCGATCACGCGCCGCATACGCGGGAAGAGAAAGAGCATGCCTATCCCGCCACGCATTCCGGCATGACCGGTGTGCAGACCCTGGTGCCGGTCATGCTGGATCATGTGAATGCGGGACGTCTGACGCTGCAGCGCCTTGTCGATCTGACGAGCGCAGGCCCCAGACGGCTGTTCGGCATCGCCCGCAAGGGCCGGATCGCAGCGGGCTATGACGCTGACTTCACCATTGTCGATCTCAAGCGCCGCGAGACCATCCGCAATAACTGGATCGCCTCGCGCTGCGGCTGGACGCCTTACGACGGCGTCCAGGTTACGGGCTGGCCAATCGGTACGGTTGTCAGAGGCCGCCGCGTCATGTGGGACGGAGCCCTTGATGCAACCAGTGCGGGAGAAGCTGTGCGGTTCGAGGAAGCTCTTGCATCGGGATGATTTTCCACAGACAGGGTTTCATTTTTTTGACACAATTGGAGTCAATCCGCTTGACACGCCTCTTTTGGGCCGCAGTTGGTTCCCGTGGAAATGTGATCAAAAATAGTTCATTAATATCAACGGCTTGAACTGTAAGGCTGTTCTCGCAAAACCGTTAAGACAAGTTTACAAACAAAAGCCGAATTGATGATTCAGATCATTCCGGATGCGGAATTATTAGGCAGGACAAGGATAGCCACGGTGCTTTCCCTATCGATTCCAGCGGCTTAGTTCAACATCAACAGCCTGTGGATAACCTGGTGCAGGCGAAGGGTTTTGAGGCTTCCCGCAGCAGCTGCCGAAAAGCAGTTGATGGCCTCCGAAGAGGCTGTGTAGAGACATGGGGGTCGCCGCTTGGCGGCACAAATTCCTGATCAAAAAGATGATCCGCCGGTTCGTCCATGGGCGCGCCGTGAGATTTTTTGTCTTCCGGTTCTGGAAAGGAATGATTGCGCAAGGCAGGTCTGTGAAGACCTGCCGCCGTGCAGATTTGTCTCAAGGACGGGCCTTGTCCCAGCGTTGCCAGATGGCGGCACTGCGGGAGGCATGACGTTGGGGCGCTGATGACGCAAGTCAGGAACGAACCGAAGAGGATAATCAGCATGCTGCATTGTTTCGTCGTGGCTGGCGTTCCTCACTGTGTCCTCGATGCGGAGGATCTGACGGATTATCCGATGCCGACAGGCAAGCAGCAGCGTTCCGCTGCTTCCTGCTGAGAAGGCCCGTTATCTTGCAGAAGAAAACGGGTCCCATAAGAAAAACACTCAAACTGGAACGGTCATGTACTCGAAAAACAGCAATCATACTGACGATCCTTTCCCATTCGACAGCGTCGCGGCTCATATCAATCCGACGGATAT
>CAXTUM010000603.1:0-2436 GCA_964247205.1 uncultured Beijerinckiaceae bacterium | reverse complement strand
GGTTGGCGAAGGCGAGGCCGGTGCCAAGCGCCACCTGCGCGCCGACGATGCCGTGGCCGCCGTAGAAATTCTTCTCCTTCGAGAACATATGCATGGAGCCGCCCTTGCCCTTGGAAAGGCCGCCGCGCCGCCCGGTCAGTTCGGCCATCACGCCCTTGGGGTCCATGCCGCAGGCCAGCATATGGCCGTGGTCGCGGTATCCCGTGATCACCTGATCACCCGGCAGCGCCGCCATCTGCATGCCGACCACAACGGCTTCCTGGCCGATGTAGAGGTGGCAGAAGCCGCCGATGAGGCCCATGCCGTAGAGCTGGCCGGATTTCTCCTCGAAGCGGCGGATCATCAGCATTTCGCGGTAGGCGTGGAATTCATCCTCGCGCGAAAAAGCCGCCGGAACATTCGCGGCGGCCCTGGTGGAGCTGGTGGTCTTTGAAGCCGGTTTCGCAGCGGCTTTGGCCAGCGGTGCGCTGGTGACTGTGCCGGTGTCATGCAAGGCGGTTGCCATGACGCTCTCCCCTAAAACAATTTAATTGCTCTTATTTTCACCTTACGCGTCCTTTCCTGCATGAGAAGTGGGCTGCCAAGCAAGAGGCTCATGCAAATAAAGCATAGGTGCAACGCAACATATGCGTTTGCAGTGCAGCAAAATCAGGAATGCCGGAGGTCAATGAAACTGATGGATCGGTCGGCTCTCAGGGCGTTTTCGGCAAGATGACAATGACGTCATTCTTGTGAGCGCCGTTCAGCAATGTCCTCGCCCGCTCATCCAGCAGGTCACGGTCCAGATTATCCGCCCGCAGGAGCGCTACGCGGCGTTCCCAGTCCGATTTTTCCACCCGTACGGCGCGCAGTTCCTGATCGAGCACGGCAATGCGGATCTTGTAGTTGGCCTTGGCATGCAGGCCGCGCTCGCCATGGTGGGCGTGCCAGGCGAAATACCCCACAGCCGCACCCGACAGGGCGTAGAAGCCCAGCGCCAGAAGGACATTGCGGATTCGCCTGCGCGTGATCATGGAATCGAGAGAAGCGCGATTCCGGTAAAGGCGGGATTAACCGGATCGCTTGAATCGTCCGGATTGGCTCAGGAAACCGCCACAAGCAGCGCAGCAACCCGCCTTCCTTCGGCCAGAAGCACATTGAAGGTGCTGCAAGCTGCCGCTGTCGTCATCGCATCAGCGCTGATTCCCGCATCGCGGAAGCGCCAGCGCATGGTGTCAGGAAGCGGAAACGGGATCATGCCCGCGCCAATCAGCAGGATGTCGATGTTTGCAGCTTCGGCGAAGACGCTGGCATAGAGTGATTCGTTGTGAAGAAACGGCTCAGGCGCATCGAAGGCTTGAATGCCCGAGGGCAGCACGATGATCGAGCCCTTGTGGCTGATTTCGCCGAACCGGAATCCGCCCTGACCGTAGCCGTCGATGGCGTGTCTTCCCGGAAGGAAACCGTCGTGGAGGCGCAGGGCAAGGGTCATTCCAGGTCTCCCCTTTCTCCCGCCTGCGGGAGAAAGTGTCGCAAAGCGACGGATGAGGGCAGCGCTGCGTGTGCGGGAGCTGACTGCCCTCACCCGGCGTCGCGTCGCTCCGCCACCCTCTCCCGCAGGCGGGAGAGGGAATAAACAAGTCAGGCCTTCGCTTTAACGGTCTCAGTCTTGAGGATTTCTTCGGCCGCACGGCCAGAACCCGCCTTGAGGCCAAGATAGATCAGCACAGGCGCCGCGATGAAGATCGAGGAATAAGTGCCCACAACCACGCCGAACAGCATAGCGAAGGAAAAGCTCTCGATCACCGTCCCGCCGAAGAAGGCCAGCGCCACCAGCGCCAGCGCCGCCGTGAACGACACCATCACTGTTCGGGCGAGTGTGGTGTTGATCGACAGGTCGAGCAAATCCTCCGTCGAGATTTTCTTGTACTTGCGCATCATTTCCCGGATGCGGTCGAACACGACGACCGTGTCATTCAGCGAATAGCCCACAATGGTCAGCACCGCCGCGATGGACGTCATATTGAACTCGATACGCGAGATCGCAAAGAAGCCGATGGTCAGGATCAAGTCGTGCATCGTGGCGATCACCGCCGCCATGGCGAACTGCCATTCGAAGCGGAACCACAGATAAACCAGCACGGCGAGCAGGGACAGAAGCACGCCGATCGTGCCGTTCTGCACCAGTTCCGACGAGACGCGCGGTCCGACCACCTCGACGCGGCGTTCCTCGTATTTGTCGGCAAAGACCGCGCGGACCTTCTTCACCACTTCCTGCTGCACGGCGTCGCCACCGGGCTGAAGAGCGAAGCGCATGGAGAATTCGTTGCCGCCGCCGAATTCCTGTACCTCGACATCGCCGAAGCCCAGTTTATCCACGACCGAGCGAATTTCGCCGACATTGAGCGCGCCCGCCTTGGAACGCATCTCGATGACGGTGCCGCCCTTGAAGTCGAT
>CAXTUM010000602.1:0-2441 GCA_964247205.1 uncultured Beijerinckiaceae bacterium | reverse complement strand
ATGTGGGGGGGGGGGCATCCTCCTCATGTGCCCTCGCCCCCAATCTCCTCATGCCGAGGCGCGGAGCGAAGCGGGGCCTCGAGACACGCATGGTGTTTGGGCTTTTCCCCGGCATGGGCGAGGGCTGTTCCCGCATGGTGTGTGTCTCGAGGCTCGCCAAGGGGCGAGCACCTCGACATGAGGGGGTAATGATGGATGGCAAAATGCCCCTACCCCCGCGGCCCCAGATGCCGCCCTCCCCGCTTGTCCGCCAGCTCCACCTGCCGCTGCCGCTCGCGTGCGGAGGCTTTCTGCTGATCGGTCAGCGCTGCCACGCAACGCGGGCAACTCACGCCCTCCTCGTATCCCGGTGATGACAGCGCATCGGCGTCCAGAGGCGTGTTGCAGCTCTGGCACAGACGCACGGGCTGCGGTTTCAGGCCATGGCCGACTGCCACGCGTTCGTCGAAGACGAAGCAGCCGCCGTTCCAGCAGCTTTCGGCCTCCGGCACGGTCTCGAGGTATTTCAGGATGCCTCCCCTGAGGTGATAGACCTCCTGAAAGCCTTGGCTGAGCATGAAACTCGACGCCTTCTCGCAGCGGATGCCGCCGGTGCAGAACATCGCGACCTTGCGGTGTTTCGCCGGATCAAGATTTGCCCGCACATAGGCCGGGAATTCACTGAACGAGCGCGTGCCGGGGTCGAGCGCGCCCGCGAAAGTGCCGACGGCGACCTCAAAGGCGTTGCGGGTGTCGATGAGCAGCACGTCAGGATCGGCGATGAGCGCGTTCCAGTCCAGAGGCTCCACATAGGTGCCGACTGTCGTCACAGGATCAACCGACGGGTCGCCAATGGTGACGATCTCCTTCTTGATCCGTACTTTCAGGCGGCGAAACGGCGGTTTTGACGTGGTGGAGAATTTCGCCTCGATGCCGACAGCGCCGGTGATGGCCTTGATGCCGTTCAGCACCGTCTCCAGCGCATCTGCGTTCGCTGCAATCGTGCCGTTGAAACCCTCCGGCGCGATCAGCAGGATGCCCCGCGCGCCATGCACATCACACAGCGCCTGCAATTCCGCCCGCAGGCGCGGCAGATCGGTCAGCCGGTGAAAGCGGTAGAATGCAGCCACCGTTATGGGAGGTGTCTCAGACGTCATGCGATGCGGGATAGCGAGCCGCGCCGGGATATGTCCAGTGGCAAGAAAAACCAGTGCGTTTATTTCATCTTGAAGAACGCGCCGTCGATATAGCCGTTCGCGCCGCAGAAGGGCCTGCCGCCGTCGCCCTGCGGCAGCTGGTCACCCACGACGAGCGCTGAGCCGCGGCGGCTCACGGTGATCTTCACGTCGTCCTCGGAGAATTCCAGCCTGCCGTTCTTCGGTGCGGGTACGGAGCCCTCGATATCGCAGATCCATTTGCTTTCAGCGGGCGAAAGCGTGCTGATCGCGACGACGAGCTTGCCTGTATCATCCTTGCTGATGCGCACCTCGCCCAGGCTGTTCTTCCATGTGCCGAGGAAGGCCGTGGCGTCGCGGCTCCAGGCCGGATTTTCGAGACCATCGAGAAAGGACAGGCGGTTCTTCATGTAACCGTCCAGAGGCATGGAGCGGTTTTCGAAGACCATGGCGCGTTCAGAGAGAAAATCCTTCTGGTCTTTCTCCAACGCCTTCAGGGCGTCGCTGTCGACGCGCGCGCGGGCTTTCGTGAAGGACAGGCGGAGGGCCTTGTCCAGATCGCTCAGGGCGGGATCGGCGCAGATCGCCTTGTCGACGGGGGCTGTGAGCTTGCCGCAATCAGGTGCGGTCTGGGCGAAAGCGGGAATAGCGAAAACGACAAGAGCGGCGGACAATGCAAAGTGCTTCATGGACATTCCTCCAGCAGGTTAACGATCTGTTAACAAGCCGGGATTGGGGCTTTCAGAAGGCTTTTCGCCGACGGAATCAAGGATTTGAGCGGATCAGGGCTTGTCATCGCGGCAACTCCCTCGTTCCCCGCCAGTTCACCCGGAAATAGGTTCCTCGAAGCCAGCTGCCCTGTCCACAGACAAGATGGATATCACCGTCGTCTTCCATGACCTCCAGCACGCCCGCCTTGCGCTGCAGGGAAACCGTCACGTGCAGATGGCGGAAGGTCAGCTTGCCGTCTTTCAGCGCGGCGGTCTGTTCCGCGCCGCAGGCCCGCATTCCGGTCACCGGCGTTGAGGTTTCAATGCTGACCTTGAGCTTGCCACCTGCGGCGCGCGTGACGCGAACAAAGCCCGAAATGTTGTGCCATTGGCCAAGGAAGGCGGCCTCGCCGCCATCCGAGGGAGGTGCAACCATGCTGCGCAGCAGTTTCAGGCGCTCTCCCATGAATCCCGTGAGGCTTTTGCTGTCCTCGGCCAGTGCGGCAGCGCGAGCAGACAGGAAGCTTTCCTGATCCTCCTGCAAGGCCGTCTGCGATTCCGGGTCAAGCGTGCGGCG
>CAXTUM010000601.1:0-2442 GCA_964247205.1 uncultured Beijerinckiaceae bacterium | reverse complement strand
CATTTCTCCCTCGCCCAGATGGTGGAGAAGACACTGGATGTTTACGCCGCACTCATCGAAATGCGCGATGCAAGTTGATTCAAGCACGGATTTGACACTGCAAATCCTTGACTTTGCGGGCTATCCCGACGATTTTCCACCACACTGCGGCAGTCTTGCCGTGAACCACAGGAGCTGACTGCCATTCGCCGTCCCATGAGAAATCTCCCGCCGCCCGTAAAAGACGGGCCGCGCGTCAACAAGGACATTCGTGCTCGCGAAGTCCAGGTCATCGATGCCGAGGGCAATAACCTCGGAACCCTGCAGACTGCGGATGCGATCCGGATCGCGGAAGAGGAAAGCCTCGACCTCGTCGAAGTGGCGCCCAATTCGGTGCCTCCGGTCTGCAAGATCATGGATTACGGCCGATACCGCTTCCAGGAACAGAAGAAGGCGGCCGAGGCGCGCAAGAAGCAGAAGATCATCGAAATCAAGGAGATCAAGCTCCGCCCGAGCATTGATGACCACGATTTCGAGACAAAGATGAAGGCCGCCAAGGGCTTCTTCGAGGAAGGCAACAAGGTGAAATTCACGCTGCGTTTCCGTGGCCGCGAAATGGCGCACCAGGATATAGGCATGAAGGTGCTCGACCGCGTCAAGGCGCTGACTGTGGATTATGCCAAGGTCGAGAACGAGCCGTCTTTCGAGGGCCGGCAGGTTGTGATGGTCGTCGCCCCGCGCTGATCAGCCGGATGACAGACATTTCAAAGGGCGTGACGGCAACCAGCCGTCACGCCTTTTTTTGTGCCTACATTGCGGCCGAATACGACACCGGGAACCAGTCAAATCCATTGCCGCTCTTCGCCACATATCCGGTGGACGGGAACGCAGCGTGGTAGAACGTCACCTGCATCTTGTCGGCAGAGGCCATGTCGAGCAGCTTGCGGCGGGTCGCTACAGCCTGCGCCTTGTCGAGATCAAAGCCCAGATGCCAGTCAGGCATGCGCGCGAAGATGCGTGGATCGTTCGAGGCATCGCCCACCACCATCAGCGTCTTGCCTGCCGATGACAGCACGAAGGACGTATGCCCGGGTGTGTGTCCGTCGGACTGGATGGCGGTGATCCCCGGCATCCATTCCTTGCCCCACTCCGCCTGTTTAACGTCCTTGAAATTGGGCATGAACACGCGCCGCGCCACCTGGAAGGCACCGCGTGCAGCCTCAGGGGCGGCATTCATTTTCGCTTCGTCGAGATAATGCGCCACATCCTTTGATGGCACGATGATCTCGGCATTGGGATAGACCAGCTGGCCTTCCCTGGTGCGCAGGCCATTGATGTGGTCGGGATGGAAATGGCTGATCAGAACCGTGTCGATCTGCGCCGGGCTGATGCCCGCCGCCGCCATGTTGGCAGCCATCTGGCCGGTTGTAGGCGCCCCGTTGTTGGCGAAGCCAGCGTCTATGAGGATCAGCTTCGAGCCTGTGTTCACAACCATGGTGTTGAATTGCGAATTGCCGGGTTTGGTTGGAATGAACTGCGATTCCATCAGCTTGATCACATCGTCCAGCGGTGCATTGGGGATAAGCTGGGTGGTGATCTCGCGGTTGACCTGGCCGTCATGCAACGCGGTGACTTCAAAATCGCCGACATTGAACCGATAGAAACCAGCGATCTGCTTGCCAGCCTTTGGGGCTGCGGCCCGGACGGCAGAAATTGGCAGGGCGGGCGCGGCCAGAGCGGCGGCAGCCGAAACAAGCGCTGTACGGCGTGATATGGACATGGTGTTCTCCCTCAATCGGCGCCCTCCGGCACGCTGTCAGCATACGTAGAGCGGGCGTATCCAGAGAAAACACATTTGCGTGCAGAATCAACCTTGCAGTTTCGCACGATGCGGGCGGTAAGCCGCCATGATGAGCGCGACGCCGAGCAGTGTTGACACAAGCGAGCCGCCCAGGACGCCAAGCCGCACCTGATTGAGCAGGATTTCCTCGCTGAAGGCCAGTGCGCCCACGAAAAGGCTCATGGTGAAGCCGATGCCCGCAAGGCAGGCGACGCCGGTAATCTCGATCCATCGCGCTCCTTTCGGCAGGCTTGCCAGCCCAAACTTCACGGTCAGGAATACCGCCAGCGTGATGCCAACGGGCTTGCCGATGATCAGACCCAGCGCGACACCCAGCGTCAGTGCCTCCGTCAGATCAGCCATGCCCAGACCGGAGAGCGAAACGCCCGCGTTGGCAAAGGCGAAAAGCGGCATGATGGCGAAATTGACGGGAATCTTCAGGTGATCAACCAGCCGGTGCAAAGGACTGCCGCCATTGGCTTTCAGCGGCACGAACAGCGCCGTGATCACACCTGCCAGCGTGGCGTTGATGCCGGATTGCAGGGTGAAGACCCATAGAATGCCGCCTGCCAGCAGATAGGGCCAGAGTTTGGGAACGTTACGCATGTTGATCGCGGCCAGCG
>CAXTUM010000600.1:0-2444 GCA_964247205.1 uncultured Beijerinckiaceae bacterium | reverse complement strand
ATTCCGTGCCGACCGCGAATATCGGCACATGGATATCCTGGAGACTGACGGTCTCCCCATTCACCGCGAAGCGTCCCTCGGCGAAATCGTTCTTCAGGTAGAAGGACCGCAGGTACTCGCTGTGCATGCGTCCAGGCATGCGTGTGGCGTCTGCCGACCATGCAGCGACATCAGTCATCTTCTCCCGTTCGCCCAGCAGATAGTGCCGGATCAGGCGGGACCAGATCAGATCATTGGAGCGCAGAAGATGGAATGTTCCCGCCATCTGCGAGGCCTCAAGTGCGCCTTGCTCCCACATCATGTCGTCAAGAATGGCGAGCTGGCTTTCGTCCACGAAGATTTTCAGCTCGCCGGCTTCCGAGAAGTCGGTCTGCGCCGCAAGAAAGGTCAGTGATTTCAACCGCTCGTCGCCATCGCGCGCCATGGCAGCCGCCGTCACCGCCAGCAAGGTCCCGCCGATGCAATAGCCGACACCGTGGAACTGGCTGGCGCCCGTGCGGGCCAGCGCGGTCTCGATTGCCGGCATGACGCCGCCAGACCGGTAATCATCGAAGGCGGTATCGTGATCCAGTCCGGTGGGATTACGCCAGGAGAGAACAAACACCGTGAAGCCCTCGTCCACGAGGTGCCTGATCAGCGAGTTCTGCGGCCTGAGATCGAGGATGTAGTATTTCATGATCCAGGCCGGAACGATGAGGATAGGTTCCGCCCGGACCTTGTCCGTTGCCGGGCTGTATTGAATGACCTCTGCGAGATGGTTCCGCAGAACCACCTCGCCGGGGGTCACCGCAACAGTCTTCCCCGGTTCGAAGGCCTCCACGCCCACCGGTTTGTGATGATGCAGAACACGCTGGAGATCATCGTACAGATACTGCGCGCCCAGCAGGATATTGTTGCCTTTCGTATCCAGTGTCTTCTTCAGGACTTCCGGATTGGTCAGCGGAAAGTTGGAGGGGGCCGCCATGTCGAGCGCCTGCCGTCCGACGAAATTCAGGAGATCGAGATGATGCTTCGTGGCGCCGTGCACCCCTCGCGTCGCCTCGTCCCACCAGCGCTCCAGCGCAAGGAAGCTTTCGGCATGGATCGCGAACGGAAACTGCTGCCAGCTTTCATGCCGGAAGCGCTTGTCATGCGGCAATGAACGCGCACAGGGATTGCACGTGCCGCGGCCGGATGCCGTCTCCAGCAGAGTCTGGGCGACATGCGCCGTTTCTGTCAGGCCCGCCTGGACGATCTCTGCGATGCGGCCCGGCGAAGCGCCGAGATGCACGGCCCAGTCGAACCACGCCTCCGCAATGCCCATCGGCGAGAAGCCGCCCGAAAGCCTTGCCATGGCGGCGTGCAGGATCCGGTCCGCAGGCGTCTCCATCGCAAGAGACTGCTCCGGGGCGTGATCCGAGGCAGCAGGCATCACGGCAGCAGGTATCATCCCGACTGCCGTTTCAGGCGCCTGAGCATGGCGCGGCGCACGGGATACAGTCCGCATGTCTGGCATCAGGCCTCTCCATTATCTGTTGAGAACCAGTCTGCCTTCTGGCCATGGCTATTCATTGACCTGCCTCAACCTCTCGCCTTCGGGACCTGCAACTGTGTCAACGGGCTCGGGCTCCACCAGTCAAAGGGGAACATCATCATGTCAGCATCAAAAGGCGCAGGGACAGCTCCTGTCGAAAACCTAAGCCAGTCGGTCAAGGATGGACTTGCCACAGCCATGGAGGTCCCCAAGAAGGTGATGGAGGCCAACCTCGACACCGGGGCCGAGATCCTGACATTCATGAGCCGCCGCATAAAGGCGCAGGCGGATCTCTTCAATGGCGTCGGCCATTGCCACAACATTGATGAGGCCGCTGACATGCAGCGCACGTTCTGGGAGAAGGTGACCAGGGATTATTCCGAGGAGATGAACCATCTCGCCGAGATCGCCCGCAAGAATTTCGAGACCGTTTCCGGGCTGATGTCTCCAAAGACCAACGGCGGCGGAAACCAGAGGAGAGCGATGTGAGGCAGCCTGGCAGCTTGGTTCTGGTGGCCGATGGCGGCGCAGCCCGGATTTATCGGACCGCGGGCGAGAGCGGCGCTCACCGGACGCGGCTGGAAGCCGTTCCCGGCGGTTCGTTCTCACGATCTGATCCGGCCCATTTCGGACCGCGCCCGGGTAAGAATTTCTCCAGCGCGCTCCACAATTCCGGTCACGGCGTGACAACGCACGAAGGCCTGAAACGGCGCGCTGAGGAAGAATTCATCGCGACGGTGCTGGCATGGATCGAGAAACCAGAGCAATTGGCCATGTTTGAGCGGCTGATCGTTGCAGCGCCCGCGAGGACATTGGGCGAAATCCGCATGGCCTTGTCCCCTGCCCTGACGGAGCGAATCCATCGCGAGATTCATGGAGATCTGACGAAGTTGCCGATCAAGGAGCTTGAAGAGAGGGTGCTGGCCAGCAT
>CAXTUM010000599.1:0-2446 GCA_964247205.1 uncultured Beijerinckiaceae bacterium | reverse complement strand
CACGCAATGCGACTTCGTTGGAGCGGCGCAGATGGCGCAGCATCTGCTCAGGCGCGTGCGCGGCGGGTTGGGGATTGCAACCGTGGCGGCAAACGCTGTTTTTGCGGCAGTGACCGGCATTTCCATCGCTTCGGCCGCTGTTTTCACCAAGGTCGCCGTGCCCGAAATGATCCGCCATGGCTATACCATGCGCTTCGCCGTGGGTGCGGTTGCGGGATCATCGATCCTCGGCATGCTGATTCCACCCAGCCTGCTGATGATCATCTACGGTGTGCTGGCCGAGGTCTCCATCGGCAAGATGTTCGTGGCGGGTGTCATTCCCGGCATCGTTATCGCCATCGGTTTCGCCATCATGATCTTCTGTTACGCAACATTCCGTCCGGACAAGGTGATGGTGCCCGGTGCGCAGAGGACCATTGATGAATCCGTCATGGGTCCGGGCGAGATGACGGTGAAGCTTGTGCCCATCGCCAGCCTCGTGGCGCTGATCCTTGGAGGGCTCTACAGCGGCATTTTCACGCCGACCGAGGCCGGTGGCGTCGGCGCTTTCGGCGCGCTGGTCATTGCGCTCGTACGTCGGCGGCTTGATCTGCCGAAGATGTGGCGCATCCTCAAGGAAACCGGCCATGTCTCGGCCTCGATCCTGTTCCTGCTGATCGCTGCGGGCCTCTACAGCCGCATGCTCTCGATGGCGGGCGTGCCCAACGGCATCGCGGATTTCGTGCAGGGCAGCGGACTCGGCAAGTTCGGCTTCATCTTCGTCTATATCGCGATCCTGCTGTTCCTCGGCATGATACTCGACAGTTCGTCCATCATGCTGATCATGGTGCCGATCTGCGCGCCCATCGCAAAGGAACTGGGCTTCGATCTCATTCACTTCGGCATCATCACCGTGGTCGCGGTCGAGATGGGGCTGCTGTCGCCACCCTTCGGCATCTCGGTCTTCACCGTGAAGGCCACGCTGAACGACCCCAATGTGTCGATCGAGACAATATTTGCCGGGTCGATGCCCTATTTCAGCATCATGGGGGTTGTCCTGATCGCGCTGGTGTTTGTGCCGTGGATGTCGGTGGCGCTGGTCAACTAGCGGCGAGCACCGAGAGATCAATGTATTTTCCAGGCTCAACCAGCGCTTTCGGCGGATTAGCAAAGCCTGACCTGAGCCGAAGTACCGTTTCGATTCCAGCCCGATCAAGCGACAGATCGCGCCGGATGCCGTGGACCGGATCAGTCAGACGGGCATGGATTTTCTCGGCCAGTTCCGGGCTCGTTGCTGGCAGCCGCGTGCGCAGAATACCGATGGCCTCCTCTTTGTTCACCGGATCAACCAGCCACGCAACCGAGGCACGGAAGCCTTTCGCGAAGCTCACAGCCAGTGCCTTGTTTTCGGCGAGCCAGGGCTTTCGCGCCATGCCGCTGATGCCCTGATACGGCCCGATGAGGCCGCGCATGTCCGCGAGCCTGACTGCCCCCTGGGCTTCCGCCATCAAATCCAGCGGCGCATTGAGCAGCGTCGCCACATATTTTTTCTCGTTCAGACCCGCAAGTCTTTGCGCGCCACCACCGACTGCGATGAAATTGATATCCTCCGGCTTGAAGCCGGACTTGAGCAGCGCCTCTCGCAGCACGAAAGCAAAGCCCGTGGTCATGGCATCCACTGCCACTGGCTGACCCTTCAATGCCGCAATCCCGGTTGTTGCCGGCACACCCATCAGCGCCAGCATGCCATCATCTACGCCCATGAAAGCTACGAAATCGGCCTGCCCCGGCAGCTCCGCCTCGCCCTGCCCTTCGACATAGGCCACGACATTATCGATGGAGGTCAGGGCTATATCGAACGTACCGCCGAAGACATCGGATGCCATCTGGCGGGAATTGGGCGTGAGCGCCAGAGTCGCGGCAAGGTTTTCGCGGGCGAAGAAGCCCTTCGTTTCGCCGATCCACATCGGCCAGTTCGAGGCTCCGGCAAAAGCGACCACCTTGAGCGGGCGGACGGTTTGGGCGCGCAGTGCAGAGGGCGCGAGCATTGCCGCTCCAAGGCCTGCCGTAACCAGACGCCGTGACGGATTGCGGGTCATCATGCGCGGCCTTCCACCAGCTTGCTGAAGCGCTCTGCATCCCGCGCCATCACGGCGTTGAAAGCTTCCTGTCCCAGCGGATCAAAAATAACACCTTGCGGTGCAAACTGGGCAGCAAGATCGGGTGAGCGGACGATTTCGAGAATATCGGCGCTGGCTTTGTCAAGAATGGCTTTCGGCGTGCCGCTGGCCGCCATGATGCCAAACCAGGCGTCATACTCGAAGGCGGGCAATCCAGCCTCCGCGAAGGTCGGGACATCCGGCAGCGGAGCCAGGCGCTGGTTTCCGGTGACGGCGAGTGCGCGGAGCTGTCCGGCGCGGACCAGATCACCGCCCGCCCAGGCGTCGATCAACCCCGGTACGCCGGT
>CAXTUM010000598.1:0-2458 GCA_964247205.1 uncultured Beijerinckiaceae bacterium | reverse complement strand
GAGATTGTTGGCAGGAAGGAAATCAATCAACCGTCGGATCTGGAGCAAAGCCTCGACATCATTGTCGAAAGCGCCATCGGCAATCGATGTTTTCGTCGTATGAACCGACGCACCGCCGAGTTCCTCGTGCGTGACGACCTCGTTGGTCACCGTTTTCACCACATCGGGGCCGGTCACATACATATAGCTGGTGTCGCGCACCATGAAGATGAAGTCGGTCATGGCGGGGGAATAGACGTCACCGCCAGCACAAGGACCCATGATCAGGCTGATCTGCGGGATCACGCCTGACGCGATGACATTGCGCTTGAAGACCTCGCCGTAACCGCCCAGCGCCGCCACGCCTTCCTGAATGCGTGCGCCGCCGGCATCGAATATGCCGATGATCGGTGCACGCATCTTCAGCGCCATGTCCTGCACCTTCATGATCTTCTGGGCATGCGTCTCCGAGAGAGACCCGCCGAAAACCGTGAAATCCTTGGCGAACAGGAACACAGTGCGCCCGTTCACCGTGCCCCAGCCCGTGACCACGCCGTCGCCGGGGATGCGCTGTTTCTCCATGCCAAATTCGGTGGAGCGATGCTCGACGAACATGTCGAATTCCTCGAAGGAACCGTGATCGAGCAAGAGTTCTATCCGCTCGCGCGCCGTCAGCTTGCCTTTGGCATGCTGCGCTGCGATGCGTTTTTCACCGCCGCCGAGTCGAGCGACTTCGCGGCGCTGCTCCAGTTGATCAAGAATATCCTTCATGGCGCGTGTCCGTTCCCGGTATGTCGTCTTTGTGACTATATCTCGGGTTAGTGCCACATTATCTTCGGGTCAAACCAGACAAAGGCCGTACATGCTGCTTCGCCTGACTTTTTCTGCCCTGGCTGTCATCATCCAGACGATTCCTGCGCTGGCCCAGAATCGCGATACACCGTTTCGTGTCGAGCCGCAGATTGTGATCACGCCGCCATCCAATCCGTCGCCTTATGTCGGGTTCGAGACGCGGGACGTGAAAACGCTGTCCACCGAGCGTCAGGAAGGCCTGAAGCGCGGCGCTGGCCTCGGTTATGCGCTGGCGGCCGAACTGAATGGCTATCCCGGCCCGATGCATGTGCTGGAACTGGCGGATCAGCTCGGCCTGGATGCCGACCAGAAATCGCGGGCGCATAGGGCGTATGAGAAAATGCGCAAGGAAGCCATCACAGCGGGAGAAGCGCTGATCGCGGCGGAAGCGCATCTCGACAGGCTGTTTGCCCTGAAACAGGTCAGCTATGACCGGATCGACGCGCAAACCGCTGTTGCCGCCGGACAGGAAGCGCGTCTGAGGGCGATCCACCTGAAGGCGCACCTCGAAATGGCGGAAATCCTGACACCGGAACAGGCCGAGAGCTACAACCGGCTGAGAGGCTACGTCCGGGCTGATGGCGACCACAAGGGCCACGGTGGGGGCGCCAAACCGCCAGCGCCGTGATCCGCAGTCACTCCACCCGGACAACTGCCTGCAGCAAACCCAATGCGGTCATGAACTCATCCCTGCGGCGGGTCATGCGGATGGCAGCCTCTTCGTCCTGCCCCCAGAACTGGATGTTCCAGACCTCATCCACCGTCGCGGCCTGCCAGACCGTTTCGCCGGAAGCCGCACCTGAAGCCGCCATCAAGGCGATGAGACACGAACCCGACAATGTCGTCAGAACGTGCAGGCAAGCGAGTGCGACAGGATCTTTGTAGCCTTTTACGGCCTCTTTCACTTTCGCCAGCGCTTCCCGGCTCTGGTTGGCGTGGATGATGCCCTGCGCCAGAACGAAGCGCGCTCCCAGGCTGTCCCGTGCCCAGTCCGTCACCGGGTTCCAGTGCTGGTCCTGCAGCCGGACGAGGCCAGGCGGATCAGCCGCGCGGTAGCAGACGAGATCGGACCCGGCGAAGTCAGCGATTTCATTGCCGACCTCGGCCATCATCGTGCTCACGCCGTCCAGCGCAGTGTTCACGATGCGCGTGGCAGGCATGAGATGGGGATTGATGACCTCGATCTGCTCGTTCCATTCCCGGGCGACACAGGACGCTGCGAGATGTGTCGGCAGGCTGAGCACTTTCTTGCCCGGCGTGCGCGCGCCGCGTCCGTCGAGTTTGATGGCGAAGCGGCCACCCTCTTCGGCAATCGCCGCTTCGGCGTAGAAGCGCTTCGGCAGCACTTGCCGCGCCATTGCGTTCTGCGCGCGCTTGACCGGATCGGGATCAGACAAGGGCTGATCGGAAGTGAGAATGTCACGCATCAAAGCATGTCCTTGCGAAAGGCTTCAATCGCGGCTTCCACTTCCGCAAAACTGTCGATGATGCGAACAGCCCCGGCCTGGCGCAATGTTTCAGGGTCGCCGTAGCCATAGGACACGCCAACCGCGGATGCTCCGGCGGAAACCGCCATTTCCATGTCATAGATGGAATCGCCGAAAACGAGCACGTCCTCGGGCTCGAC
>CAXTUM010000597.1:0-2466 GCA_964247205.1 uncultured Beijerinckiaceae bacterium | reverse complement strand
GCGAGGCCGTCAACGGCGGTGATCCCATCACGGTGTTCGAGATGACGACGGCTGCGGCGCTTCTGCTCTTCGCGGAAACACCCGCCGACGTGCTGCTGCTGGAGGTAGGCCTTGGGGGCAAGTACGATGCCACCAATGTGATCGACAATCCGGCGGCGACAGTGATCACGCCGGTATCGCTCGATCACATGGAATATCTGGGCGATACCATCAGCAAGATCGCGGGCGAGAAAGCGGGTATTCTGAAACGCGGCGCGCCAGCCATTTTTGCGGAGCAAAGTGAAGAGGGAAGGGCGGTTCTCGAAGCGGAGGCGAAACGCATGCGCACGGGTCCGGTTCTGGTGGGCGGGCAGGATTTCCGCACCTACGAGGAGCATGGCCGCCTGATCTTCCAGGATACCGAAGGCATGATGGACCTGCCGCTGCCGCGTCTGGGCGGACGGCATCAGCATCTCAATGCCGGGACCGCGATTGCGGCTTTGAAAGCAGTCTATGGCGATGCCATCAGCGAGAGCGCCATCGCGCGGGGCCTGCAAACGGTTGAATGGCCCGGACGTTTGCAGCGCCTCACGGGCAATGTGTTGAGGCTCGCACCGGAAGGGGCCGAGATCTGGCTCGATGGTGGGCACAATCAGGATGGCGGCCGCGTGCTGTCGGCGGCTATGGCCGAGATGAACATGCGCAACCCGCGTCCGCTGGTGATGATCGCAGGCATGCTCTCGACCAAGGATTCAACCGCGTTTCTCGGCTGTTTCAAGGGAATGGCGGAAGAGTTGCACGCTATCGGCATCACCGGACAGGATGCGGCGCGCAGTGCGGATGATGTGGCGGATCAGGCGCGCAAGGCCGGGCTCACGGCGACGGTCGCCAGCAGCCTCGCCGAAGCCTTGTCGCGCATCGCGGACAAGAACTGGCCAGTGCCGCCGCGCATCCTGATCACGGGATCGCTGTATCTGGCGGGTGAGGTGCTGGCTTTCGATGGCACAGTGCCGCGCTGACCTGATCCTTCGACAGGCTCAGGGTGAGGTCGATCAGGCCCGGATAATTGCGGCGCTGAGCTGCGGCTTGCTGGCAATGGTCTGGAACACCACGCAATAGCGCTCGGTCAGCTTGAGCAGCGTGTCGATCTGCTCCTGCGTTGCGTCGGTATCCAGTTCGAAGATCAGACGTATATCCTGGAATCCCACCGAAGCTTCCTTGGAAACGCCCAGCGTGCCACGAAAATCGAGCGTACCTTCAGCGCGGACCACGCCGGATTTCAGCGAAATCGCCAGCGCCGTAGCGACGGCCTTTACGGTGACACCGGCACAGGCCACCAGCGCTTCCAGCAGCATGTCTCCCGAACAAAGTTCCGCGCCGGAACCGCCGGTCAGCGGGTGCAGCCCGGCCTCGGCGATGGCGCGGCCGGTCTCGACCTTGCAGGCGATCTTGCTGTCATCCAGCGTGCCACGTGCTTTCAGCACCAGCTTGGCGCGCCCGGCATCGCTGCGGTAGGCATCTTTCAGTGGGGCCTGCGTTTCGCGCAGCGTATCGGCGTCCATGAGCGTTCCTTCGGTGTTGTCCTACCACCAGCTTCCGGCACCGGCGGCGATCTTGTCTCTGGACTGGCTTTCGCCCGGATTCATGGTCTGATCAAGGGCGGAAAGAATGCGGCGGCGCGCCATGGCGAAGCTGTCATCCAGATGATCGCGCGGACGCCCCGAGACAATGAGGATTTCTTCGGCAATGCGACCTGGCTTGGGGGCCATGACGATCACGCGGTCGGCAAGCGCCACGGCCTCGTCGGCGTCATGTGTCACCATCACAAGCGTCGGCTTGTAGGCCTTCCACAGATCGATCATCTGCCCGTGCAGATCGTGCCGCGTCACGGGGTCCAGCGCCGAGAAGGGCTCGTCCAGCAGCAGCACCTTGGGTTGCGCCACCAGCGACCGCGCAATGGCGACGCGCTGGGACTGGCCGCCCGAGAGCTCCTTGGGCAGGCGCTTGCCATAGCCCTCAAGGCCGATCAGTGAGAGGGCCTGCGTCACGCGGCGGTCCTGTTCACCCTGCGGCAACTGGTCGATGCCGAAAGCGATGTTCTTTTCGACAGTGAGCCAAGGCAGCAGGCGCGGCTCCTGAAAGATCAGACCGACAGCCGGATGCGGTTCCTTGATGGTTTCGCCGTCCACCCTGATCTTGCCTTCGCTCGCGAGATCAAGCCCGGCGATCAGGCGCAGCAGCGTCGATTTTCCACAGCCGGAACCGCCGACAATGGCGAGAATTTCACCCTGCCCGATATCAAGATTGATGTTGGACAGCGCGTGGACGCCGTTGGCATAGGTCTTGGAGAGGTCGCGGATGGACAGCATGGCTATAATTCCTGGGGCTTGTCTGTCGCCGATGCGGTGTCCTGCCAGCGCAGGAAGGGCCGCGCGATGGCGACGAGCACCGCGTCTGTGAGCTTGCCAAGCGACGCAAATATGACGA
>CAXTUM010000596.1:0-2466 GCA_964247205.1 uncultured Beijerinckiaceae bacterium | reverse complement strand
CTCCAAACGCGAGGCCAATGCGCTGTCCGTGCGCACGGAGCTGATGGCGGATTGCTTCGCTGGCGTCTGGGCGCATCACGCCCGCGACATGATCAAGCTGGATGAAGGCGATGTGCGCGAGGCGATGAACGCCGCACAGGCCATCGGTGACGACAAGCTGCAGAAGCAGGCGCAGGGCTATGTGGTGCCGGACAGCTTCACGCATGGCTCGTCAGAGCAGCGAACGCGGTGGTTCATGCAGGGACTGCGTTCTGGCCAGATCGGCCAGTGCAACACCTTCGCCGCCGGAGCGAGTTGAGCAGCTTCAGGCCGCGAACCTGATTGTTTCATCGGCTTCTTCGGCCATCTCGGGCGCAATGCCCTGATCAACCTTGTCCATCTGCCGGATCAGGGCCTGCGCTGCTTCCACCGTATAGCGCTGCGCCGTCGAAAACGCGCTGCGGGTTTCCTTCGCATCGCGGCAACCGCAGCGGCGGCGCATGGTCATTACCCCGTCCATTGAAGTCATGTCCCCGTCCAGCGCCCTGATGAGCACGGCGGTGCTGTGATCGAGACGTCCGGACAGGATGTTGAAGGCACTGAGATGCCGGATTTCCAGCCGTGTCGCTATGAATGATGCAAGCTCCGCCACGCGCACATCGCGGGCCAGCACGCCGATCACCTCGCTGACGCTCATCTTGCCCTCTTCAAGCGTGGCCTGGCAGGTATCGAGGCCCATCAGGGCATTGCCGTTGCGATACGCCGTGACCAGATCGGACGCTGCCTGTGTCAATGCGTTGCGGGCCTCCCGCTCGCCGAATGGATGGCCCGCCATCAGCGTTCTCGCCTTGGCATCGGGCGACAGGAACGGCAGCAGCCGCTCGACAATCGGCTCGGGCAGATCGGCGCGTGCGATCAGCGATTCCTTGATCATCCGGTCGCTCGGGGCCAGTTCGGCCAGTGTCGTCAGGCTGGATTTCGAGAAGCTTGCGCTCGGGTTTTCCAGCACACGCTGCAGCGTCTCGCGGTCAGCGCGCGCTATCAGCACATTGGTGATGCCTTCGGGCAGATCGGGCAGGCCTGCGATCTGCAAGAGCTCGCTCATGCTGGCCTTGCGGGCCAGCGTGATGGGGTTCTCGGCATCCTCGACGGGATCGCGCCGTGCGGCCCGGCGGTCTGCAAGAACTGGTTGTGCGGGCTGTTCAGGCTCCATCACAGGCGTGGGTTCTTCCGCCAGAACGGCAGAAGCCATGCTGGCCGCAATATCAAGTTCGCAGGTTTCATCCGCAAGCACCGGAGCGATGCCGTCTGGCACGTCATTGCGCGCCTGCAGTTCATGAGAGCGGCTGGCGACTGTCGCGGCAAAGGCTGGCAGCACATTCGCCATCATGCCCATCTCGGGAGCCAGAAACCGCAGGGTTTCATTGTCGAGGTCAGCCGCGACATTGGCCATCACCTCGTCGAAGAGCACAGTGGTGCTGGTCTCGGCATCGACGCCAAATTTCAGAAAAAGCGCGCAAAGCTGCCGCAGCACGACAGGTCCACGTCCCGCTGGTCCATTCTGGATCAGCGCATCAAGGGCGGCCAACATTTCTTGTTTTCCAATTTTGCCTGTGCTGATCCTTGGCGGAGCAGCGTTAACGGGCCTTGAAATGCCGCGGATTTGAATCAACCTGTTCGCAAACATGCTTGCCGAAAGGTTGACGGATGCGCCCTGCGCCGCCAGATCAGCGGCAATGGGAGAGTTCCATGTCGCGCATTGATGAAACGAAAGCGTTCGTACCGGTCAATATCGCGGTGCTGACGGTCTCCGATACACGCTCGCCTGCGGATGACCGCTCCGGCGATGTGCTGGTGGAGCGCCTGACGGCGGCGGGGCACAGACTGGCGGATCGCGCCATCGTGCCCGATGACCGCGATGCCATCCGCGCAAAAGTGCAGGCATGGATCACGGATACCGGCGTCGATGTTGTCATCACCACGGGCGGCACCGGATTCACGGGCCGCGACGTCACGCCTGAAGCGCTGGAGCCTATCTTCGAGAAGCGCATGGATGGCTTCTCCTGGGTCTTCCACCAGATTTCATTCCAGAAGATCGGGACATCGACTGTGCAATCCCGCGCCACGGCGGGCGTGGCTGGCGGAACCTACATTTTCTGTCTGCCGGGCTCACCCGGCGCGTGCAAGGACGGCTGGGACGGCATTCTGGCGATGCAGCTGGATATCCGCCACAAGCCCTGCAACTTCGTCGAGATCATGCCGAGGCTGGATGAGCATTTGCGGCGGGCGAAGGCGCAGGGTGCTGTGGTTTAGGCCATTCGTCCGACACTCATATGCGTCAGGTGAATCGGTCCATGAGACTTCACCGCGCCGCCGCGATACGCCCTGTCTGCGAGCCCTGCCTGCGGAAGCAGCGCGCCGTAGGTCAGCGGAATCCGCCCGCGAATGCCGATGCGTGCGATCAGCTTCAGCCTGTCGCCCAGTCCC
>CAXTUM010000595.1:0-2471 GCA_964247205.1 uncultured Beijerinckiaceae bacterium | reverse complement strand
TCCGTGATCGTGCCCGAGATCATCATTGGCAGATCGACGCCCTCGCTCTCAAACGCTTCCAGCACCGCGACGATGGCTGCCTTGGCGTTGAGCGTGTCGAAGATCGTTTCGATCAGGATCAGTTCCGCGCCGCCGTTTATCAGGCCGCGCGCCTGCTCGTTATAGGAAATACGCACCTCGTCGAAGGTCACGGCACGGTAGCCCGGATTGTTGACATCGGGCGAGATCGAGAGCGTGCGGTTTGTGGGTCCGATGGCGCCCGCCACGAAACGGCGCTTGCCGTCGCGCTTCTGCGCCTCGACAGCGGCCTCGCGCGCCAGGCGCGCGCCTTCGAGGTTCAGCTCGTAGGCCAGCGATTCCATATGGTAATCGGCTTGCGCGATGGTGGTGGAGGAGAAGGTGTTCGTCTCCACGATATCCGCACCCGCCAGGAAATAATCGAGATGGATATCGCGGATCGCATCGGGCTGCGTCAGGATCAGCAGGTCGTTGTTGCCCTTGAGATCATGGTTCCAGCCCTGGAAGCGGTCACCCCGGAAATCGGCTTCCGAGAATTTGCGATCCTGAATCTCGGTACCCATCGCGCCGTCAAGCACGAGAATACGCTCGCGCGCTGCGGCAACGAGGGCAGCGCGGACTTCTGGGCCGTTGGCCTTGGGGTAGGACATACGCTGGTCTCCTTCCTTCTCCCGCCTGCGGGAGAAGGTGGCCCAGAGGGCCGGATGAGGGAAGTCGGATGAAGCTTGCCCTCATCCGGCTTCGCAGTGCAGACAAATTTATGCAGCCTGCATAAATTTGCTGCGGCTCAGCCACCTTCTCCCGCACGCGGGAGAAGGAAGTTCAAGCCGCTGCGGCCTTCGCGGGCTGCTCGCCCTTGACGCCGGCGAGATGGCAGATCGCATAGACGAGATCGGCCCGGTTCATGGTGTAGAAATGCAGGTCCGTCACGCCACGGTCGATCAGGTCGGTGACCTGCTCGGCAGCGATGGCGGCGGCGATGAGCTTGCGCGTCGCCGCATCATCATCCAGTCCCTCGAACCGGTCGGCCAGCCATTGCGGAACGTGTGTGCCGCAGCGCGTGGCGAAGTTGGCCGCCTGCTTGAAGTTCAGAACCGGAATGATGCCGGGCAGGATCGGGATATCGATGCCCGCCGCATGCGCCTTGTCGAGATAGCGGAAATAGAAATCGTTCTCGAAGAAGAACTGGGTGATGGCGCGGGTCGCACCCGCATCCACCTTGCGCTTCAAAAGCTCGATATCGGCATCAAGGGACGGGCTCTCGGGGTGCTTTTCAGGATAGGCCGAAACCGACACCTCGAAGTCGCCGATGGCCTTGATGCCCCGGATCAGGTCAGGCGTATCGTTATAGCCGCCGGGATGCGGTCGATAGGCGGTGCCCGCTCCCGTCTGCGGATCGCCGCGCAGCGCCACAATGTGGCGCACGCCCGCCTTCCAGTAATCGCGGATCACGTCGTCGATTTCCTCGCGCGTGGCGGCCACGCAGGTGAGATGCGCGGCCGGCTTCAGCGCTGTGTCCTGCACGATTTTCGATACCGTGTTGTGCGTGCGCTCGCGGGTGGTGCCGCCTGCGCCGTAAGTCACCGAGACGAAGGACGGCCCCAGCGGCGCAAGCCTGTGCACGCTCTCCCACAGCGCCTTCTCCATCTCCTCGGTCTTGGGCGGGAAGAACTCGAACGAGACCTTCATCCTGGAGCGTGTGGATGCGCCGCGGCTCTTGCGGAACGGGGTGAGGACCATGGTTACGCGACCTCTGCGAACGAAGGAACGGGAGTGCGGTTGGTGTCATCCTGCAGCCGCGCGTCGCGGGCCTGCCAGATCGTCACAGTGAGCTTGGTGGAAGTATCGGTGCCGACATTGCTGCTGGAAGCATCGACCAGACCGGCCTCCGTCAGCGCATCGCAGATTTCCTGAGGGGCAAAACCCAGTCGGCGATGCGCGTGGTCCGTTCGCAGGAATTCGACGTCATGCGGCGCGAAATCCACCACGAAGAGTTTGCCGCCGGGCCTCAGCGCGCGGCAAGCCTCGCGGATCGCGCGGGCGGGGTCATCAAGGTAATGCAATACCTGATGGATCACGATGACATCGTAGCCGTCACGCTCAACCGGCAGCGCATAGATATCCCCGTGGCGGACCTGCGCGTTCTTGAGGCCCGCGCGCTCGATGTTGGAGCGGGCGACCGAGAGCATTGCGGCGCTGGAATCAACGCCGACGGCGCGCTCGGCGCGTCCCGCCAGCAACGACAGCATGCGGCCGGTGCCGGTGCCCAGATCAAGCACAGCACGGAACGGCCCGGCGCCAATCGCTTTCAGCAAGGCCTGCTCAACCTTGGTTTCCGCCACATGCAGAGCCCGCAACTGGTCCCAGTCTCCGGCATGGCGCGCAAAATAGCCGTCGGCAGAACGAGCGCGCTCGGCGCGGACTTCCGCGAGGCGGATACGGTCTGCAACAAG
>CAXTUM010000594.1:0-2473 GCA_964247205.1 uncultured Beijerinckiaceae bacterium | reverse complement strand
CTCAGCATCGGCCAGCGCAGTCGCGACACTATAGGTTTTGCCGAGCTGGCATTTGATCTTGACGAAGAAAGTCTGCATGGCGGGTCTTTCGGAATGATTTCCCGGTGGTAGCGGGAAGCGGCATGCTTGTCTAAGGCCTTCTCGGTTCGGGCCTTCTGGGTGCGGCTGGCGCGGCAGGCGTGCGTGGCGCGGCTGTTGCTGCGGCTTCCGGTGTCAGACCATCGCGCGCAAGCACCTCGATATCCCGGTCGAGCCCCGATTTGATCTTGAATTCGCTCTGGAATACCCGGCCTTCATTGCGGGCGATGGCGACATAATCGCCTTCCGCAAGGGTCATGGCGGGAAAGGCGCCCAGTGCCTCGCGGATGACGTCGCCGCCGGGCGTGAGCACCGACCAGGCCGTGTTGGCGCGGGCCTCGCCGCCAGGGTTGGACACCAGCTTCAGCGTGATCGTAGCGGCGCGGTGATGCATGTTGGCTTCGATCACCTTACCCGATGTCACGCGGATATCGGCGCGGACGATGGAGTTCGAATCTCCGTAACTCGACACCACGTGATAGGTGCCTTCCGGCAAACGCAGGGTTTCACCTGTGCGTAAAGACGATGTCACCAGCTTGCCCTCCGAGTTTCCGGCTTCCGGGATATAGACCGAAACCTGCAAACGGTTGAGGGGGATGAACTGGTCCTGGATGCTGCCCTTCACCACCAGCGCA
The DNA here is from genome assembly GCA_964247205.1 of uncultured Beijerinckiaceae bacterium. Taxonomy (GTDB): domain Bacteria; phylum Pseudomonadota; class Alphaproteobacteria; order Rhizobiales; family Beijerinckiaceae; genus JADCCX01. The sequence continues at coordinate 1,760 of CAXTUM010000594.1, read as the reverse complement.
CCCGCGCTGATCGGCACGCGCTCGCTGGTCGTTGCATTGCCGACCAGCACCTTGCGCGTGCTGGACGCCAGCCCGTAGGCGACATGCACCACATATTCGCCAGCAGGCATCGGCAGCGTCGGTGCGGCATCGGCGGATTGGGTGACAAGCGCTGGTTCGCCATCCGCCGCCAGCCTGAAGACGCGCCAGGTCAGGCCATGCGCAATAGGCTTGTTCTCGCCTGCAAAGGTTGCGGATAGGGCGAGCTGAGGCCCCCCTTGCGCGAGTACGGGCATCTGGCTGCCAAGGAGCAGCGTGACGAGGAGGGCTAAGCATCGATCCATTGCGAACTGACTATCCCGAAATGCCTGAGCAGAGAAGATCATTCGCAACAGCAAATTGAATTGGCGAAAATGGGGCTTTCCAAGCGAGATGCCGCGCCTTAGCCATCGCACCCGGAAACAAGAGGAATGCGCATGTTTTATGTCAGTGGTCAGCACAGGCAGGCAGGTCTGCCGCATAACCCGTTCAAGGCCATCATTGCCCCGCGTCCTATCGGCTGGATCAGCGCCATGTCGAAAGCGGGAGAGATCAATCTCGCGCCATATTCGTTCTTCAACGCCCTTCAGAGCAATCCTGACCTCGTGATGTTTTCAAGCGACGGAATGAAAGATGCGATCACTTTTGTGGAGGAAACAGGCGAGTTTGTCTGTAATCTTGCAACTTTCGACCTTGCGCAACAAATGAATGCAACTTCTGCGCCCCTGCCGAGGGGCGAGAACGAGTTCATCCAAGCCGGGCTGGCGATGGCCAGATCGGAACTGGTCACGCCGCCGCGGATCGCAGCGGCGGCGACGGCGCTGGAATGCAAATTGCTGCAGATTGTCTCGCCGAACCAGCTCTCAGGCGCGACTGCAGGATGCCACATCGTGATCGGTCAGGTCGTCGGTGTTCATATCGATGACCGCTTCATCAAGGATGGCAGGCTGGATACTTCCGCCATGCGGCCTATCGCGCGCATGGGCTATGATGAATATGCCGTGGTTGAAAAGCCGTTCACGATCACACGGCCTGCCGGGGCGGGCGGATTTTCGGAAACAGCCTCTAAACCCTGATCCCAGCCGCTTTTGCAGCTTGCAGAATGCGTCCGGCGCGCCGCACATGGGGTCGATCAATCATCTCTCCATCGATGCCTGTCACACCCGCATCCGGATTGGCCGCGAAGAAATCAATAATTCGCCGCGCACGCGCCACGGCCTGCTCCGTCGGGGTGAAAACCGCGTTGATCACTGCGACCTGCGCCGGATGGATCGCCATTTTTGCGGTGAACCCGTCGCGGCGGGCGGCCTCTGATTCCAGCCGCAGGCCATCAAGGTCACGAAAAGCGGTGTAGACCGTGTCGATAGGCGCCGCTTCAGCAGCGTTCGCCGCAAACAGACACAGCGAGCGTGCCAGACGGTAGGGATCGGTATACGTCCCGTTGTCCAAACGCGCAGTCTCGGATCCGAGATCCGCCGACAGATCCTCCGCCCCCCAGGTCAAACCTGAGAGGCGCCTGCTGATACCAGCGTAGCTTCCCATGTGAAAGAGCGAACGTGCTGTCTCGGTAGCTATGGCGATGATCCGGGTTTGCCCATCGGGCAGATTGCTTTCGGCTTCCCGCACCGCCAGTTTTGCCGACAGCAAGGATACATCGTCGCCGGACTGGCTCTTGGGCAGCATGATGCCGTCAGGTGCGGCCGGCATCACGGCGTCGAGATCATCGCTGACCATGCCGGTTC
>CAXTUM010000593.1:0-2476 GCA_964247205.1 uncultured Beijerinckiaceae bacterium | reverse complement strand
ACGGCCCCGCCGCCGTGGCCTTCACCGACGGCCGCCAGATCGGCGCGACACTCGACCGCAACGGCCTCCGGCCTGCCCGCTATTTCGTCACAAAGGACGATCTCGTGGTGATGGCGTCGGAGATGGGTGTGCTGCCGATCCCCGAGAAGGACATTATCCGTAAGTGGCGGCTCCAGCCGGGCAAGATGCTGCTGATCGATCTCGAAAAGGGCCGCATCATTGCGGATGAGGAGATCAAGCAGGAGACCGCGGCCGCCAACCCCTACAAGGAGTGGCTAAAGAAGACGCAGCTCGTGCTCGAGGACCTGAAGCCTGTCGAGGCCCGCGCCTCGCGCACGGATGTCTCGCTGCTCGATAAGCAGCAGGCCTTCGGTTACACGCAGGAAGACGTGACCTTGCTGATGTCACCCATGGCTGTCACCGGCCAGGAGGCTGTCGGCTCCATGGGCACCGATACGCCCATCGCGGCGCTGTCGGACAAGTCCAAGCCGCTGTTCAACTATTTCAAGCAGAACTTCGCGCAGGTCACCAACCCGCCGATCGATCCGATCCGCGAAGAGCTGGTGATGAGCCTCGTGTCGTTCATCGGACCGAGGCCTAACATCTTCGATCTGGAAGGCAGCTCGCGCCGCAAGCGGCTGGAAGTGCGCCAGCCGATCCTCACCAACGAAGACCTCGAGAAAATCCGCGGTATCGGCCATGTCGAGGACAGCTTCGACACCAAGACGCTGGACATGACCTACCCCGCCGAAAAGGGCGCGGGCGGCATGCAGGATGCGCTGGATCGCCTGTGCGAGCGGGCGGAAGCCGCCGTGCATGGCCGCTACAACATCATCATCCTGTCAGACCGGCTGGTGGGGCCGGACCGGATTCCGATCCCGTCGCTGCTGGCGACGGCGGCAGTGCATCATCACCTGATCCGCAAGGGCCTGCGCACGTCAGTCGGTCTCGTGGTCGAGACGGGCGAGCCGCGCGAGGTGCATCACTTCGCCTGCCTTGCGGGATATGGCGCGGAAGCCATCAATCCCTATCTCGCTTTCGACACGATGCTGTCGATGTGGGAAAAGGGCGAATTTCCGAAGGAAGTGGACGAGAAGGAAGTCGTCAAGCGCTTCATCAAGTCGGTCGGCAAGGGCTTGCTCAAGGTCATGTCGAAGATGGGCATCTCGACTTACCAGAGTTATTGCGGGGCGCAGATCTTTGACGCGCTCGGCCTGACGCGGGAGTTCGTGGAGAAGTACTTCTTCGGCACGCATACCACCATCGAAGGCGCAGACCTGACGGTGATCGCGGAAGAGACCGTACGTGTGCACCGCATCGCCTTCGGTGACTCGCCCGTGCACAAGAATGTGCTCGACATCGGCGGCGACTATGCTTTTCGCCTGCGCGGCGAAGACCATGTCTGGCGGCCCGACACGGTGTCGAACCTCCAGCACGCCGTGCGCGGCAACAACCCTGACAAGTACAAGGATTATGCCCGCGCCATCAATGAGCAGGAGAACCGTTTCTCCACTATCCGCGGCCTGTTCAGGGTCAAGCCCATGGGCAAGCCGATCCCGCTCGAGCAGGTTGAATCCGCCAAAACCATCGTCAAGCGCTTCTCGACAGGCGCCATGTCCTTCGGCTCCATCAGCCGCGAGGCGCATGAGACGCTGGCCATTGCCATGAACTCCATTGGCGGGAAGTCCAACACCGGCGAGGGCGGCGAAGAGGCGCAGCGCTTCAAGCCGATGGCGGACGGGCGCTCGAGGCGCTCGGCCATCAAGCAGGTGGCATCGGGGCGCTTCGGCGTGACGACGGAATATCTCGTCAACTCCGACATGATGCAGATCAAGATGGCGCAGGGCGCAAAGCCCGGCGAAGGCGGCCAGCTGCCCGGACACAAGGTGGATGCCGTCATCGCCAAGGTGCGCCATTCAACGCCGGGCGTCGGTCTCATCTCGCCGCCGCCGCACCACGACATCTATTCCATTGAGGATCTGGCGCAGCTGATCTTCGATCTGAAGAACGTCAATCCCGCCGCCGATGTCTCGGTCAAGCTGGTCTCGGAAGTCGGCGTCGGCACAGTCGCCGCCGGTGTCGCCAAGGCGCGGGCTGATCACATCACGATTTCCGGCTTCGAGGGTGGCACGGGCGCATCGCCGCTGACCTCCATCAAGCATTGCGGCAGTCCGTGGGAAGTAGGCCTCGCCGAAACACACCAGACTCTTGTGATGAATGGCCTGCGCGGCCGCATCGCCCTGCAGGTCGACGGCGGCTTGCGCACGGGCCGCGATGTGATCATCGGCGCCTTGCTGGGAGCCGACGAATTCGGCTTCGCCACCGCGCCGCTCATTGCCGCGGGCTGCATCATGATGCGCAAGTGCCACCTCAACACCTGCCCTGTCGGCGTGGCGACGCAGGACCCCGTGCTGCGCAAGCGCTTCCAGGGCCTGCCCGAGCATGTCGTCAACTTCTTCTTCTTCGTCGCCGAGGA
>CAXTUM010000592.1:0-2476 GCA_964247205.1 uncultured Beijerinckiaceae bacterium | reverse complement strand
CGACCCTCGCTATTTGCACGATTGTCGATGCCGGTCGCAAGCGAAATGCCGCTCGCGCATCATCACTACAAATTCTCATGTTCGGACAGGTGATTATCGCAAGATTGCACAAGCCTTCCCGACACCCGTCAAACCCTCGGCCATCCAGGGTCAGCTCGCTCCCAACTGGTCGCCATGGAGGAACCTTCAATGAAACATGCTCCCCTTCTGTCAGCCGCTATGCTGGCTTTTGCTGCCAGCCCCGTTATCGCTCAACAGGCTCCCGCGCCAGAGACCTTTGTTGATGTGTTGGAAGGCGTGTTCGGCGCGCAGCCTGGCTTCCGGCGCTCGCACGCCAAGGGTGTTTGCGCCACAGGCACCTTCGTCGGCAATGCCGAGGGACGAAGTCTGTCACGTGCGTCTCTGTTTGATGGCGAACGCCACCAAACTATTGCAAGGTTCTCGGTTGGCGGAGGCAACCCGAAGGTCAGCGACAAGAGCCGGTCGGTGCGCGGTCTTGCCCTGCAGATGAGCCTTCCCGCCAATGAAATCTTCGTTACGACAATGATCTCTGCGCCGGTGTTCTTTGTCAGTTCGCCCGAGAACTTTCCGCCCTTCTTCGAAGCGCGCCGTCCCGATCCCGCCACTGGCGTCCCTGATCCCGCGAAGGTCAAGGCGTTCAACGAAGCGCACCCCGATACGAAGCCGCAGATCGACTATCTGGCCAAGGCGCCGATCCCGGCGAGCTACGCGACGGTCAACTATTGGGGCGTGCATGCGTTCCGCCTGACAAATGCCCGGGATGTCACGACCTTTGCGAAATGGCGCTTCCAGCCCGTGGCCGGCGTGCAAGGGCTTTCGCCTGAGCAGATCCAGACGCTCCCGAACGACTTTCTCGTGGACGAACTGACGCAACGTATCGCCGGCGGCCTAGTCGCTTTCGACATGGTTCTCCAGATCGGTGAGGCTGGCGACAATACGGTGAGCCCAGTTGTGGAATGGCCCGCTTCCCGCCGCGAGGTGGTGGTTGGCCGACTCACCATCGAGCGTATCGATGCTGCTGCTGCGGCCGCCTGTCAGGACGTCACGTTCATCCCCCTCAATCTGCCGAAAGGCATCGCGCCCTCCGATGATCCTGTCCTGAAAGCGCGCAACGAGGCCTATGTCGTGTCGCTATCGCGTCGACTTGCGAAGTAGCACCAAGGGGACGGACCGGGCCATGTCGTTCATTGCAAGCAAACGGGCGAACACGAGCTGGCTTCGCTGGATCAGTTTCCTGCTGCTTGTCGCTGCGTGCGCCATGGTTGCGCTTCCAGCCAGCGCCCATGTGAAATGGTTCGCGCCCTACATCGTGGGCGCGGCTCCCCAGCCGATCATGCGGACCATGACTGATGGGTGGTTCTGGCTTGGCATCGGCCTGGTGGTGATGTTCTTCACGGCAGCGCGCGGGCTGGAGCGCAGCCCTTATGGCGGCACGGCACTCGATGCGCTGGATCGCCTGACGCAACCGCTCTGGGGTCGGCTCGATGACTACATCCGCGCTATCGTTGCGGCGTTCTTCGTGGCGATCTTCTCGGTTGGCGGCATTTACCTGACACCAGATCTGAGAACACCCGCCGAATGGGTGTCCTGGATGCAGCTCGTGATCGCCGCGATGATTTTCTGGCGGCGCACCATGCCACTCGCGGGCTTCGGCATCATCGCGCTGTGGCTGTTGGCATTGCGCGACTACGACCTGTTCCACATGTTCGACTATCTGGCGCTTGGCATCGGCGTTGCGCTTTACCTCATCCTCGGAGCTTCGCATCGCGAAAACTGGCGTGCGCACCGCTTCGAGGTGCTGCGCTGGGGCTTGGCCATTGCGCTGATGTGGTCGAGCCTGGAGAAGTTCGCCTATCCCGAATGGTTCTACCCTCTGGTCGACGATAAGCCGTTCATCACGTTGGGTTTGCCGCGCGATGCCTTCATCCCCATGGCGGGCGTGGCGGAATTCACCATGGGTTTTGGCCTGATCTGGACACCACTGATCCGGCGTCTCTCGGCCGTTGCCCTGTTCATCATCTTCACTGTCGCTGTTTGGCCGTTCGGCCGCGTCGAGATCATCGGCCATGGGCTCATCATGGCGATCGTGCTGGCGGTGGCGGCGGACCGCAGCCGGGAATCGCATGCGTTTCCAAGCTTCAAGATTCCCGTGCGCAATATTCCCGCAGGGCTGTTGGCGGCTTTGGTGGTTTTTGTGTCCGGTTATTGGGGAATGCATATCGCCTTCTATGGCCGTGACGGTTTTGTTGGCCCGCTCAACCCAGAACGGCTGACCCATTCCCACAACCCGGAGCAGCCGCATGGGGGGAAACCGGATGACGCCATAGGCGCGCCGCCGATGCGCCTGTGGGCTCCGATCCGGTAACACAGAGCGATCCAAATCCAAAAAAATTTGCAAAAAGGTGGCTCGGGGAATCTGGACAGCCGAGATAAGTGGAGTTTCTGCCTGAGAGCG
>CAXTUM010000591.1:0-2477 GCA_964247205.1 uncultured Beijerinckiaceae bacterium | reverse complement strand
AGGGCAAGCAGGGCCGCTTCCGCCAGAACCTGCTCGGCAAGCGCGTCGACTATTCCGGCCGTTCGGTCATCGTTACCGGTCCGGAACTGAAGCTGCACCAGTGCGGTCTGCCGAAGAAGATGGCGCTCGAACTGTTCAAGCCGTTCATCTATTCGCGTCTTGACGCCAAGGGCTTCTCCTCCACGGTGAAGCAGGCAAAGAAGCTGGTCGAGAAGGAGAAGCCGGAAGTCTGGGATATCCTCGACGAGGTCATCCGCGAGCATCCCGTGCTGCTGAACCGCGCACCGACGCTGCACAGGCTCGGCATCCAGGCATTCGAGCCGATCCTCGTGGAAGGCAAGGCGATCCAGCTGCATCCGCTGGTCTGCACGGCCTTCAACGCTGACTTCGACGGCGACCAGATGGCGGTCCACGTGCCCCTGTCGCTCGAGGCGCAGCTTGAGGCCCGCGTGCTGATGATGTCGACCAACAACATCCTGCATCCCGCCAACGGCGCACCGATCATCGTGCCGTCGCAGGATATCGTGCTGGGACTCTACTATATTTCGATCATGGCGGAAGGCGAGCCGGGCGAAGGCACGGCCTATTCCAACATTGCTGAGCTTGAGCATGCGCTCAACGCGAAAGCAGTGACGCTTCACACCAAGATCAAGTACCGCTGGGAAGCCATGGGTCCGGAAGGCAAGCTCGTCCGCAAGATGTATGACACAACGCCAGGTCGTGTGCTGCTTGGTCAGCAGCTGCCCAAGAGCGGTCGCATCACCTTCGATGTCGTGAACAAGCTCATGACGAAGAAGGAAATCTCGAACATGATCGATTCCGTCTACCGCAACTGCGGTCAGAAGGACACGGTCATCTTCTGCGACCAGGTTATGACGCTGGGCTTCCGCAACGCCTTCAAGGCCGGCATTTCCTTCGGCAAGGACGACATGGTCGTGCCTGAAACGAAGGAGAAGATTGTTGATCAGACCCGCACGCTGACGAAGGAATTCGAGCAGCAGTATCTCGACGGCCTGATCACCCAGGGCGAGAAGTACAACAAGGTTGTTGATGCCTGGGCCAAATGCACGGACAAGCTCGCGGACGAGATGATGAAACGCATCTCCTCGGTGAAGAAGGACGAGAACGGCCGCCAGCTGCCGATCAACTCCATCTACATGATGAGCCACTCCGGCGCCCGTGGTTCGCCCGCGCAGATGAAGCAGCTTGCTGCGATGCGCGGCCTGATGGCCAAGCCTTCGGGCGAGATCATCGAGAGCCCGATCATCTCGAACTTCAAGGAGGGTCTGACCGTTCTTGAATACTTCAACTCCACCCATGGTGCCCGCAAGGGTCTGGCCGATACGGCGCTGAAGACCGCGAATTCGGGTTATCTAACCCGCCGTCTGGTGGACGTTGCGCAGGATTCCATCATCACGGTGCGTGATTGCGGAACCTCCAACGGCATCAAGATGCGCGCCATCATCGATGCCGGCCAGGTGGTCGCTTCGCTGGGGTCGCGCATTCTCGGCCGGTCGACCGCTGATGATGTGGTTGAGCTCTCGACAGGCAAGGTGATCGTGCCCGCAGGTACGCTCATCGAGGAAAGCGACATTGCCGCCATCACGGCTGTCGGCATCCAGGAGGTGAAGATCCGCTCGGTTCTCACCTGCGAGGCCGCAACCGGCGTTTGCGGCACCTGCTACGGTCGCGATCTGGCCCGCGGCACGCCCGTCAACATCGGCGAGGCTGTCGGTGTCATCGCCGCGCAGTCCATCGGCGAGCCGGGCACGCAGCTCACGATGCGCACCTTCCATATCGGCGGTGCCGCGCAGATCTCGGAGAACTCGACGCTGGATTCCAGCTTCGACGGTACGATCAAGATGCGTGACCGCATGGTGGCCAAGAACACCGATGGCGATCTTGTCGCCATTGGCCGCAACGTGGCGATCATCATCATTGGTCCGGATGGCGCAGAGCGCGCTGTCCACCGCATCCAGTACGGCGCGAAGCTCCGTGTGGACGAGGGCGATACGATCAAGCGCGGCCAGCGCATTGCGGAATGGGACCCCTACACCCGTCCAGTGCTGACCGAAGTCGATGGTTTCGTGGGCTACGAGGACCTCTATGAGGGCTCATCGCTGTCGGAAACCACGGACGAAGCCACCGGCATCTCGAAGCGTGTTGTGACAGACTGGCGGACAAACACACGCTCGGCCGATCTCAAGCCCGCGATGGTGATGAAGGACAAGGACGGCAAGATCCTGAAGCTCGCTCGCGGTGGCGATGCGCGTTATATGCTGTCGGTCGATGCCGTCATTGCCGCCAACCCGGACGAGAAGATCAGGGCTGGCGATACTCTGGCCCGTATTCCGCTGGAAAGCGCCAAGACACGTGACATCACGGGCGGTCTGCCGCGCGTGGCGGAACTGTTCGAGGCCCGCCGGCCCAAGGAAGCCGCCGCTATCGCGCAAATCCCCGCCATCAGCCAGGCTGGC
>CAXTUM010000590.1:0-2480 GCA_964247205.1 uncultured Beijerinckiaceae bacterium | reverse complement strand
CGCACAGGGCGCGAACTTCTCCGTCAAGGGTATCGGCGACCTCAACGGCGATGGGCGCGGCGACATTGTCTGGCAATACGCCGACGGCCAGGCGGGCGCTTGGCTGATGAACGGCACGGCCATCTCAGGCGGCGGCCTGATCGGCGGCGCCAACGGGAGCAACGTCGAGATCCGCGAAATAGCTGACCTGAATGGTGACGGCAAGATGGACTTGATCTGGCAGGACACCACCAACGGCCAGGCCATCGGCTTCCTGATGAACGGCACCAATATCACCTCCGCAGGCCTCATCGGCGGTGCCAACGGAGCGGACTGGTTCATCGTGTGACCGGCGGGCGATGCCGCCACACGATGAACCGTATCCTGCTCAGTCGAACATCGTCATGATGCGCTTGAGCTCCTCGCGCGGCAGCAGCGGGTCCATATCCTCGATCGGACGCGATGCGATGGTGCCGTCTTCCTTCTTGTAGGACGATGCGCGGAAGCGCTGCTGCAGCTTGGAAACCTGCATGTCGATCACCACTGGCCCTTCCGTCGCCAGCGCTTTTGCAATCCCTGCTTCAAGCTCGGCGTTGGTGCTGATCTTGATATAGGCGATGCCGAAGGCCCTGGAGAGCGCCTCGAAATCCGGATTGCCCACCCCAGACGACGCGTCCACGCCGACGTGACGGCCTTCGCAGAACCGGTCCTGGGTGCCGCGGATGGAGGCGTAGCCTTCATTGTTGCTGATGAACATCTTGGCATCGAGATTGTACATCTTCAGCGTCATCAGTTCCTGGACATTAAACAGGAAACTGCCGTCGCCGGTGATCATGACGCCCCTGCGGTTCCGGTCCGCCACGCAGGCCCCGACGAGGGCGGGCAGATCCCAGCCCATCGCGCCGCAGCACACGGAGGTGAACGCGCGCTGCCCTTCCTTGATGCGGTGCGCCTGATAGGCGATGATGCAGCCATCCAGCGAGTTGCCAGAGATGACCATGTCGGTATCGCCCAGAAGCCGGGACAGCGTCTCGTAGAAAATGTAGGTATCGACGCATTCCTTCTGGAGATACTCGTCCGGAAGCATCACGGGATGGTCCCGCTTCCAGCTGGCGCAGGCGTCTAGCCATCGCTGCGTCGGCTTGTAACTGTTGGGCTTGAACCGCTCGCCAAGCCTCACGATGAAGTCCTTCGCATCCGAAAGCACCGTGTGCTGAATCTTGACGTTGTCGCGCTTGAGATCACCCCGGTCGATGTTGACGAGGATTTTCTCGGCCTTCGGCGCGAACTGGTCATTGAACCCGATGCATGAGATCGACAGGCTCGTGCCGACCGCAAGCACCAGATCGGAGTTCTGCAAGGCGAAATTGGCGCGGCGCTGGCCGCCGGGACCGCCACGGCCCTGGAAGAGCGGGAAATCCTCGCCGAGAAGATCCATGGCGCTGATCGTCAGCAGGACCGGAATCTGCAGCTTCTCGACAAGGGCGCGGAACTCCTTGCGGGCTCCCGCCAGCACGATGCCATTGCCGCCCATGATCACGGGCCGCTCCGCCTTGGCGATCAGGGCAGCGATACGGTCAAGCTCACTGTCCGAAACCGTGGGAATTTCATTTGCCTCGGGCGTGTAGCCGCGCTGCGTTTCGGGCTCGATCATGGCATTCTGGATATCAAGCGGGATGTTCAGCCACGTCGGCCCGGGGCGGCCTGACATGGCGATGTGGATGCACTTCTCGGTTTCATAGCGGACATCCTCCGCCTTCATCACCGTCGTGGTGTACTTGCAGACCGGTTTCGCCATGGGCTCATGGTTGAGCTCCTGCGGCCCCACCTGCCGCTGGTAGCTGTGATCCGCCATGATGCCGGTGCGGACGTGGCCGGAGATGACAAGCATGGGAATGGAATCGACATAGGCGCCGGCGACGCCTGTGAGCGCATTGGTGCTGCCCGGACCGGCCGTCACGAGGCAGACGCCCAGTTTTTCATTGATCCGCGCATAGGCCTCAGCGGCGATGGCGCAGGCCTGCTCATGATAATTCACGATGAAATTGAGGTCCGGATTCTTGTGAACCGCATCCGAAAGATACATGATCCAGCCTCCGGAGACGAGGAAGACGTCCTTCACTCCCTGTTCGGCTACCTTTTGAAAGACGTAATCTGCGACACTGACGGGCACTTTTGTCTCCAGTTCCTTGAGCTGTGGTCTGTTGTGCTTTGGCTGTTATCGAGGTTGTATTTGAGAATCCAGACTGTGTGCGTCACTATCAATGCGATCACGCATCAAATCTATGAGCCACTTTGGCGCATCCTGTGCCAGGCCAGCGTTCGCGATACGCCATCCTCAAGCCCGACGAAGGGTTCGAGGCCGAGATCGGCGCGGGCCCGGTCGATGGCGGGCAGATAGGCCGAAGGCTCCGCGCCGGGAAGAGGTGACTGCCTGATGATGACAGCGGAGCCTCCGCCGGCGCAGCGATTGACCAGATCCGCCAGTTCGCCGATCGAAT
>CAXTUM010000589.1:0-2482 GCA_964247205.1 uncultured Beijerinckiaceae bacterium | reverse complement strand
ATGATCTGACTATCGACGAGCGAATTGCACTTGGCCCAGATTGCGGCAGGCTTGCCCGCAGCCGCAAAGCGCATTTCGTTTGCGATATGCTCCAGCAAGCGCGATTTGCAGTTGATCGGCGACACCGCCATATGCTCCAGGCCCTGCGGCTCGGCATAGCCCGTGATGAAGTTGAAGATTCGCGCCACATCACGCCCCAAAGCCGCATTGGCCGTGAACAGCGACAGATCGGTGTAAACTTTGGCGGTGATCGGGTGATAATTGCCCGTCCCGACGTGGCAATAGGTCACGAGGTTGCCCGCCTCGCGGCGCACGACCAGTGACAGCTTGGCGTGTGTTTTCAGTTCGATGAAGCCGAAGACAACCTGCACGCCCGCACGCTCCAGATCGCGCGCCCAGCGGATATTGGCTTCCTCGTCGAAGCGGGCCTTGAGTTCCACGAGGGCCGTCACGGATTTGCCCGCCTCCGCCGCTTCCGCAAGCGCCTTGACGATGGGGGAATCATTGGATGTCCGGTAAAGCGTCTGCTTGATCGCCACGACATTGGGATCACGCGCGGCCTGCTGCAGGAACTGCACCACGACATCGAACGATTCATAGGGGTGATGCACCACCAGATCTTTCTGGCGGATCGCCGCAAAGCAATTGCCGCCGTGTTCGCGGATGCGCTCGGGAAAGCGGGCATTGTAGGGCTCGAACTTCAGATCAGGCCGATCCATGGACACGAGCTGTGACAGATCATTCAGCGCCAGCATGCCATCGACAACCACCGTTTCGTCCTCATTGACCCGCAATTCACGGACCAGGAATTTCTGCAGCGCTTCTGGCGTCGAAGCCTCGATCTCCAACCGGATGACGACGCCGCGCTTGCGCTGTTTCAACATCGTCTCGAAGACCCGGACGAGATCTTCTGCCTCTTCCTCGATCTCGACATCGGAATCGCGGACGACACGGAACGCCCCGGCCCCGATCAGTTCGTAGCCCGGGAAAAGCTTGGCGATGAACAGGCTGATCGTCTGTTCCAGAAGAATGCAGCGATAGCTGCCGTTGTTGCCAAAGTCCGGCAGCTTGATGAACCGCTCGATCTTCTGCGGCATGCGGATGAGGGCGCGCAATTGCCTGCCATCCGAGATGCGGCGCAGCATCAGCGCCATCGAAAACCCGAGATTGGGGATGAACGGAAACGGATGCGCCGGATCGATGGCCAGCGGCGTCAGCACCGGAAAGACGGCATGCAGGAAATGGTCTTCGAGCCAGCGCGCTTCCGGCCCGGACAAATCCGGGGCTCCTGCCAGATGAATGCCTGACAACTGCAGATCATCGCGGATGGCGCGCCACCGCGTCTGCTGGTCGGCAGTCAGCCGTTGCACCCGCTCGCCGATCTTGACGAGCTGTTCGGCGGGTGTCAGCCCATCCTCAGACGGCAGTGTGACACCGCCCGTGACCTGCTCGGTCAGGCCTGAGACGCGAACCATGAAGAATTCATCGAGGTTGTTCGCCGAGATCGACAGGAACCGCAAACGCTCCAGAACGGGATGCTGCGGATTGGAGGCCTCCTCGAGAACCCGCGCGTTGAACTCCAGCCACGACAGCTCCCGGTTGATGAACCGCGCGGGCGATTGCCTGAGTGCGACGCCTTCGATATCCATTTTACGCGCCATGGGGCGCCGCCTTCCAGGCATGCATGATCTCCTCACGTATCCTGGGTCAATTCCAAGGAAACGTTGTGCAACAGGATCATGACATAACGCGGATTGATTGAAAGTCTTTCACGCCAAGGCGATTTTCAACCTTCGCTGGTCCATCCCAGAATACGTGCAGCCATGGGGCGCGTGAGCCGCCTGCCCCGCGCCAGTGTCTCACGATCCAGTTTCTCGACCGTGGTGCGCACGGTGGAAAATGAGCGTTCCATGCGCACGCAGAGATATTCGACGAGCGCCGTATCCACCACGAGTTGCCGGTCCACGAACAGTTTCACCAGAAGAGCACGGATCAGCGCATCATCCGGCGGTGCGATGGCCACAAGCGGCGCCCTGCGCAGGCGCGAGAGCAGATCGGGTATCGCAAGACCCAGATCATCCGGCGCCTTGGCCGTCGTGAGAAACAGGAAGGCGTCCTTTTCGTGCGCGAGATTCACGAGATGGAACAGTGCAGTCTCGTCCACGCCGGGCCGGTCGATATCCTCCACAACAACCGCTTTGGCCGCGACGAGCGCAGGAACGTCAGCTTTACCGAGCGATCTTGCGCTCAAAGACCTGGCCTGACAGCGTTTGGCCCAGATCGCCGCGAGATGCGACTTGCCCGAAGCTGCGGGTCCCGCCAAAACGAGCATGCGCGATGGCCAGTCCGGCCATGTCTCGATCATGCCGTAGGCATCGGCATTGGACTGGCTGATGAGGAAGTCTTCCTCGCCAAAGCGGGGCTCCAGTGTGAGTTCCAGCGGCAACTGACGGTTCTCAGCCATCGCTGGCGGCAGAGGGTT
>CAXTUM010000588.1:0-2493 GCA_964247205.1 uncultured Beijerinckiaceae bacterium | reverse complement strand
CACACGGCCAAACGCTTCGGGCTCGATGGACGGCACGGCCACCGCCGCCGCCGCCATCATGGCGGCGGGCATGTCCGTGACATGGCCGACCCGGCGCACAACACCCATGACTCCGCGCTGCGTGATGAGCTGGTCAAGCTCCTTCACATAATCCTCGCGGCCCTGCGCATCGCCCGCCAGCATGAAGACCACATCCTTCAGCCCCTGATCCACCATGATCTTTGCAGCATCGATCAGCACGCGCTGGCCTTTCCAGCCGGTGAGGCGCGCCGCGTGCAGGATGATGCGCTCATGCGGGCCAACACCCCACTCCTCGCGCAATGCCAGAACCCGCGCGGGCTCCACCGACGAGGGATGAAATGACGCCAGATCGGTGCCGCGCGGAATGACGCGGATTTTCCCCGCCGCAAACGGGTGCTGCTGGCGGATCAGGTCAGCCGTGTATTCCGAATTGGCGATGACCACATCACCGCGCGCCATCACTGAGTTATACAGCACCTTGGGAGCGGACTTGCCGGAATAGCTGCCGTGATAGGTCGTGAGGAACGGCCGTTTCACGATCTTGGTTGCGGCCAACGCGACCCAGGCCGGAGCGCGTGAGCGCGCATGGACGATATCGATCTTCTCCCGCTTGATCAGCGCGGCAAGGCTCTGCGCATTCCACACCATCCTGGCCGGATTTTTGGACGCTGCGGGAAAGGGCAGCCATTCACCGCCCTTGGCCTGCAATTCACCCACCAGCCTGCCGCCTTCGGTCGCGACCAGCGCCCGTGCGCCGATGGAAGCCAGCGCCTCGGCGATATCGACTGTGGTGCGCTCGGCCCCGCCTGTCTCCAGCTCCGGAATGATCTGGAGCACGGCGCGGCCTTGCAGGACATGGCGGGTGTGGGCGGGAAAGGCTGACAATCGGCGGTATCCGGTCTTGGTGCTCTGCGAGGTAACGTGGCATTGACACCCGAAACCTTAGAATCTTGGAAGCAGGCTTTAGTGCGATGCGGGACAATCTGCAATTTCTTGATGTCGCCAGCGGTGGACAAGCCCGCCGCATTGCGTATCGCACCACGGAAGGGGCCGGGACGCCCGTGGTGTGGCTGGGCGGGTTTAAATCCGACATGGCCTCGACGAAGGCCGCGGCTATCGACGAGTGGTGCAAGGCGCATGGCCGCCCGATGGTGCGCATGGATTATGCCGGGCACGGCGAGAGCTCGGGCCAGTTTCAAGATTTCGTCTTTTCAGACTGGGCCGAAGATGCTGCGGCGGTGCTGACGCAGGTGGTGAAACAGCCCGCGATCATCGTCGGATCATCCATGGGCGGCTGGATTGCGGTGCTGATCGCCAAACGGTGGATGGAAGCGGGAGAGACAGGAAAAATCGCCGGTCTCGTGCTCATCGCGCCCGCCTGCGATTTCACAGAAACGCTGATGTGGCCGCAGTTTCCCGATGCCGTGAAGGCGCAGATCATGCAAAAAGGCGTGTTCAACCTGCCCTCGGCCTATTCACCCGAGCCCACGCCGATCACCCGCGCGCTGATCGAGGATGGCAGGAAGAATGGCGTGTTCGGCAAGTCGTTCCGAGTGGGATGCCCGGTGCATATCCTGCAGGGCATGCAGGACCCGGATGTGCCCTTCACCCATGCATTGACGCTGGTGGAGCACCTGCCGCTCGACCCGGTGGTGGTGACGATGATCAGCGATGGCAATCACCGGCTGTCGCGGCCGCAGGATATTGAACGGTTGATCGCGGCGGTGGCGGGGATTGCATAGGCGTCTTCCAGACAACCAAAGTCTGATCTCGCCCCCGCTTTTGCCAGCAGGTTGTTTCGGCTAAGAACAACCTAACAAGCATACCCCCGGGAGTGAACCATGTCCGAGAAACTCTATGCCGTCTCCAAGGCCTGGGCCAAGCGCGGCTATGTCAACGACGCCAAGTACAAGAAGATGTACAAGGCCTCTGTCACCGACACCGAGGGTTTCTGGGCCGAGCACGGCAAGCGGATCGACTGGTTCAAGCCCTACACGAAGGTCAAGAACGTCTCGTACAAGCCCGGTAAAGTCTCCATCCGATGGTTCGAGGACGGCACCACCAACGTCTCCTACAATTGCGTGGACCGGCACCTCGCCAAGCGCGCCAAGCAGACGGCGATCATCTTCGAGGGCGATGATCCTTCTGTGTCGCAGAAGATCACCTATCAGCAGCTGCACGACGAGGTCTGCCGTTTCGCCAATGTGCTGAAGGCCAAGGGCGTCAAGAAGGGCGACCGTGTCACCATCTACCTGCCGATGATCCCGGCGGCGGCCTATGCCATGCTGGCCTGCACCCGCATCGGCGCGGTGCATTCCATCGTCTTCGGCGGCTTCTCGCCCGATTCCCTCGCCAACCGCGTCGAGGATTGCGATTCAGCCATCGTGATCACGGCAGATGAAGGCCTGCGCGGCGGCAAGCCGGTACCGCTGAAAAAGAACGTCGATGCTGCCGACGGCAAGGTGAAGGGCG
>CAXTUM010000587.1:0-2494 GCA_964247205.1 uncultured Beijerinckiaceae bacterium | reverse complement strand
CACCGCTGCTGGCATGCAGATCTGGCCGCCAGCCGCCGCCATCGCGCGCCGCGAGACGCAGGACAATTACCCGGCGGTGCGCGGGATTTTGTCGTCGGTCTATGAAGGCTTGCAGGTCTCGATGGACCTCGGTCTGCGCATCGAAAGCCGCTACTTCGCCAAAATTCTGAACTCGAAGGAAGCGGCGATGATGATCCGCTCGTTGTTCCTGTCGAAGGGCGAACTGGAGAAGGGCGCGCGTCGGCCGTCCAAGGTGCCGCCCCAGTCGATCAAGACCATCGGCGTGCTGGGCGCAGGCTTCATGGGCGCGGGCATCACCTATGTCTCGGCGCAAGCCGGGATCAACGTGGTGCTGCTCGACCGTGACATGGAATCGGCTGAAAAGGGCAAGGCCTATTCCCACAAGCTGATGACCGACCAGATCATGAAGGGCCGCGCCAAGACAGCCGACCGCGATGCGCTGCTCGCCCGTATTACGACGACTGCGGATTACGCTGATCTCAAGGGCGTCGACCTCATCGTTGAAGCCGTGTTCGAGCAGCAGGATGTGAAGAAGGCCGTGACGGAGAAGACCGAGGCGGTCATCGGCAAGGACATCATCTTTGCCTCCAACACCTCCACCATCCCGATTTCGCAGCTCGCCAAGAACTCGAAGCGCCCGGATCAGTTCGTCGGTATCCATTTCTTCTCGCCCGTCGAGAAGATGCTGCTGGTCGAGATCATCAAGGGTGAAAAGACCGGCGACACGGCGATTGCGACGGCGCTGGATTTCGTGCGCGCCATCAAGAAGACGCCGATTGTGGTCAACGACAGTCGCGGCTTCTTCGCCAATCGCTGTGTGCTCAACTACATCCTCGAGGGGCATCTGATGCTGGATGAGGGCATCCCGCCCGCCATGATCGAGAATGCGGGCAAGATGGCGGGCATGCCTGTCGGTCCGCTGTCGCTCAACGACGAGGTGGCGCTCGATCTCGGCTGGAAAATCCTCAACGCCACCAAGAAGGACCTGGGACCCAAGTCCGTGAGCCCGGTGCAGGAGAAGATTCTGGAATACATGGTCGTGAAAAACGAGCGCTTCGGCCGCAAGAACGGCAAGGGCTTCTACGATTATGACGGCCGCAACAAGAAGCTCTGGCCTGGCCTCGCCAAGCTGCAGAAGAAGAAGCTCGATCCCGACAAGCTCGATATCACCGAGCTCAAGCACCGCCTGCTGGTGACACAGGCGCTGGAGGCGGCAAAGACGGTCGAGGACGGCGTCATCGTCGATCCGCGCGAGGCGGATGTCGGTTCGATCCTCGGCTTCGGTTTTGCACCGTATTCGGGTGGCACGCTTAGTTATATCGACGGCATGGGCGCCAAGGCCTTTGTCGCGCTCTGCAAGGGGCTTGAGAAAAAGCACGGCGCGCGCTTCAAGCCCAACAAGCTTTTGCTGGAAATGGCCAAGGCGGGCGAGACGTTCTACGGGCGGATGATACCGAAGAAGGCGGCCTGAGCCGTCTTCCTTGTCCACAATATGCAATTGAGGGATGTTGATTTTGGGATAAAACGAGGTTAGCGCGTCATTATGGACATTGCCTCATTTTTTTTGCCCGCCCTCCAGATCATCTGGATTAACATCCTGCTGTCTGGCGACAATGCTGTCGTCATTGCACTGGCCTGCCGATCCTTGCCCGATCACCAGCGCAACAAGGCCGTGCTCGCCGGTGCGCTGGCAGCCGTCGGTCTGCGTGTCATCTTCACAGTGGTCGCCACGGAAATGCTCGGCCTGCCCTGGGTCAAGCTCATCGGCGGCTTGCTGCTGTTCTATATTGCCATCAAGCTGATGATTCCGGAGGATGAAGACCCCGAGATCGCTGCGCATAACAGCCTTTGGAAAGCCATCCAGACCATCGCGATTGCCGATGTTGTCATGAGCCTCGACAATGTGATTGCCATTGCCGCCGCGGCCAAGGGCAACTGGGGCCTGATCATCTTCGGCCTCATCGTCAGCGTGCCGCTGGTGGTCTTCGGCAGCCAGATCATCATGAAGATGATGAGCCGCTTTCCATGGCTCGTCTGGGCCGGTGCCGGCCTGCTCGGCTATGTTGCGGCGGATATCATGATCGAGGATCCGTCCATCGCGCATTATTTCCACGGTGAAGTCATGAAATGGTTGGCCAAATTTGCTGGCGTAGCCATCGTTCTTGGCGTCGGATTTTTTCTCCGCAATAAGACACTCGCCAAGCAGGAGGCGGGATCGGTTTAGGCTGGATCACGTTTTCAGAGAAAAGGCCCAACGGTGGTTGCCAATCCTCGTCATACGCCTAGTTACTTTTGGCGTGATGTGAATTGGAATTGCCGACCATGATGGAACTTGTTTCGACCTATGGTGTTTCCGTCCTGCAGATCGTCTGGATCGATTTGCTGCTGTCCGGCGACAACGCCATCGTCATCGCGCTGGCCTGTCGAAACCTCCCGGAAGACAAACGCAAGATGGGTATGCTGTTGGGCGCGG
>CAXTUM010000586.1:0-2504 GCA_964247205.1 uncultured Beijerinckiaceae bacterium | reverse complement strand
GTCTCGATCTGGTGCGTCGCATACCAGTAGCGGCGAAAGATGCTCTGTTTGGTCGTTAGCATGGTGGATCTACTCCGGAGTAATCAGCAGCAACCAATGTGGTCGCGGTAAAAGGCGATGACGGCCTGATCGAGCGTTGGCCAGGCCGCGAGGAAGCCGTCGCGCATCGGCATCTGCCGCCGGTAACGCTCCCGCATCTCGGTCTCCAGCGCCGCGAGGTCGACGCCCAGCACATCGCCATCCGACACGATAACCTTGCCGTCAGCCACGACCCGTTTGATATGGGCGCGGGTAGCGCGGGCGAAGAGATAGTCCAGCGGATCGACCGGCATGATCTTGTCGCGATCGAGCGTATCAAGATCGAACTCGATGAAGTCGGCGGGCGCGCCCTCTTCGACCTGGCTGGTGCCTTGAAAGCCGTTGGCCATGCGGCCGTGCTGAATGGCGTCGATCAGGTATTTTTCGCGAGCGACGTTCTCCTCGAAGCCCCATCCCGCATGCAGGAAATGCCCGAGGCGAATCTCCCGGATCATGTCGTCATCCTCATCCAACGCAGAGCCATCCAGACCAACCGCGACTTTGCAACCCATGCGGATCGCCTTGCCGATGGGCGCGATGCCGGAGCGCAGATGCAGGTTTGAGCTGGCGTTGGTGGCGATGGTCGTCCCTGATTCCGCGATCAGTTCCAGATCCTCGTCATTGGCCCAGACGCAATGTGCAAGCGTCAGGCGTGGCGACAGGAGGCCTATTTCCTTGAGATAACGTGCCGCGCCCTGCGGCGCGTGGGTGTCCGCCCACTCGCGCTGATAGCGCGTCTCCAGGAAGTGCATGTGCACGCGGCGCCCCGTGCGTTCCGATGCTTCGGCGATGGCCTCGAGCAAAGCGCGGGAGCACCATTGCATTCCGTTGGGGCCGTATTGCACATTGAAGCGCGGGCCATGGGCTGCCGCAGCCGTGGCCTCCACAAGGTCCATCTGCGCCTTCACGGGAAGCAATGGCGCGCCGAAGATCCGGATGACCTCGTCGCGCACTGCCTCGGGTATGCGCTTCACCATGGCCGAATGATCGCCGTAGACCAGCGGGTTCATGTCCCGCATGGCGATGGCGAAAGCGACCTGCACGCCGACATCAGTCGCGGCTCTCGCCACGATTTTCACCTCGTCGGGATAGGGCATCGGTCCATGGGCGCGGGTGTAATGCGCCATTATCGATGTGCACCCCGACCGTGCGGCGCGAGCGAACGGCGCCGCTGCCGCCGTGTAGGGGTCTTGTGGCGTCATGCTGGCCAGACGCAGCAGCCAGCTCTCCAGCGGACGGTTCGCCGCGCCGAAGGAAGTCGGCGAGAGCGGCCGGGCATGGTCATGCGCATTGGCCAAGGCCGGCGTGATCAGGCGGGACGCCGACCCTGAGCTTGACCGCAAGCCGCTGATCCGGCCATCTGTCACGTCAAACATTCCTGCTGAGCGCTCACCCGCGCCATTCAGGATGATGCCGCCGCAGGCACCCGTGGCGCTCTTCAATCCGGACATGGACGTCGCGTTCCCCGTCAATTCGTCGCGAGCTTCATGGTACGCTCGGCCTTCGGCGGCAAGGCCATCCGGTTGAACACTTCGTCGAGCGCCGGTTTGCGCGGCAGCGAGAACGCCTCGGCCACGGTATTGACCGTGGCCGTCAGCCGCTTGTCGTCGATGTCGCCAAGTCCGATGGCATCCGCCTCGGGAGTCAGCATCTGCTTTTGGAAGGCCAGCAGCATGCGGCGCTTCTCGACATCCTTGTTGATCAGCGGCTCCGCCTTGGCGAGCGCCGCGATGCACGGGTCTGGCTGCGTCGCGCATTCCCTGATGGCGCGGTTCACTGCGCGTACCAGCCCCTTCACAGCCTCCGGCTTTTCCTTAATCAGCTTTTGCGAAACCATGACGCCGTTGGAATAGAGATCGAGCCCGTGGTCGCCGAAATAGAACCAGCGGAAATCCTTGTCGGGATCAAGCTTCTGGGCGATCAGATTCATGTAGCTGGTCACCGAGAAGCCCGCGATGATATCGACCTGGTTCTGGATTAGCATCGTCTCCTGTAGGTTGGGAGCCATGTTGAGAATCTTCACCTTGTCTGGATCAAGACGATTCAGCTTCATCAGCGGTGTGAACAGCCTGAGTGCGATGCTGCCCGATGGCGAGCCCAGTGTCTTGCCTTCGATGTCCTTCAGGGAATTGATGCCGCTGCCGACACGCGTCACTAGCGCGAAGGGCGGCTGGTTGTAGACCTGGTAGACCATGACCGGCTGCTCGCCGGGCTTCTGCGCCGCGTTCTGGATGATCGCACCCATGTCGCCGAAGCCCGCATCATAGGCCCCGCCCATGATGCGGCTGACCGTCACGCCTGAGCCTTCGCCCTGGTCGATCTGGAGCTTGATCTTCTCGGCGGCAAAATAGCCCTTGTCCTCGGCATAATAATACCAGGCGTGGATGCCCTGGATCTTCCAGTCGAGGGTGAACCGGATTGTGGTG
>CAXTUM010000585.1:0-2505 GCA_964247205.1 uncultured Beijerinckiaceae bacterium | reverse complement strand
ATGGTCTGGCATGCGGTCAGGGAGAGCATGAGGGCGAGAAGGGTAAATTTGCACTTCCTTACTCTGACCATTTTTTGATCTCCTTCTTTATTTCCGCTAGATCCTTCGACAAAATCTCAATCTTTGTTTCAATAGAATCGTCCACTTGTTCGTCTATATATTGAAAAAATTGCTTTGTTGATGAATTCCAGTTTCCTCCACGCTTATTAAGGGAGGGCTCAACAGCAGCAATTAATATGGCTTCAAATTGATTCAATGCATCGGATATTTTATACTGATGTTTTCCGTCTTTTTTCTCAACTAAAATGCAATTTCCATCTCCATCGGCTTCGAAGTCACATAATCCGAACCAAGAAAAATGCGACCATCGATCAAACATACGACCTCGCGAATGAGCAATTATTCTTTTCAAGAGCCTATCTTTACCTCGACCCGATTGGCCTACGTATAATATATTACGACTTTCATCTTGAAGGAAATATATTCCAGCTTGTTCCCTAAAATCGACAATATTTACATATTTTTTCTTTTTATAGTCGGTGTACCCTTTTAAATGCCCATTCCCGCCTCGACCCGCCCAACCAACGGAAAGAAACTCTCTCTGCCAAAACAATCCAAAATTCTTTAGCATCCGCCAGCCTCACAAATCCATCACCAGCCGCGCCGGGTCCTCAAGGCTTTCCTTCACACGCACAAGGAAAGTCACAGCCTCTTTGCCATCCACAATACGGTGATCATAAGACAGCGCCAGATACATCATCGGGCGCACAACAACCTGCCCGCCGACCACCATCGGGCGCTCCTGGATTTTGTGCATGCCCAGAATGCCGGATTGCGGCGCGTTGAGGATCGGCGTCGACATCAGCGAGCCGTAGATGCCGCCGTTGGTGATGGTGAAGGTGCCGCCCTGCATCTCGGCGACGGTCAGCTGACCGTCCCGCGCACGCTTGCCGAACTCGCCGATCTTCTTCTCGACGCCCGCTATCGACAGCATGTCCGCATCGCGCACCACCGGCACGACAAGGCCCTTGTCGGTGCCCACCGCGATACCGACGTGATAGTAGTTCTTGTAGACGAGATCCGTGCCGTCGATCTCGCCGTTGACACCAGGCAGTTCCTTCAGCGCCTGCACGCAGGCCTTCACGAAGAAGCCCATGAAGCCCAGCTTCACGCCATGCTTCTTCTCGAACACGTCCTTGTATTTCGTCCGCAGCGCCATGACCTCGGTCATGTCCACCTCGTTGAACGTGGTCAGCATGGCGGCGGTGTTCTGCGCATCCTTGAGCCGGCGCGCGATGGTCTGGCGCAGCTTCGTCATCTTGACGCGCTCTTCCTTGCTCGCGTCATCGGCAGCGACGGGCGCGCGGGCCATCACTGGCGCAGGCGCGGCGGCAGGAGTTGCAACAGGCCCGTTGGCGATTGCCGCAATGACATCTTCCTTCAGCACCTGGCCGCGCCGACCGGAACCGGTGTCCAACGAAACGCCCGTCTCGGCCATCATCTTGGCAGCCGAGGGTGCAGGCGGCATCAATGTAGGGGCTGGGGGTGCCACCGAGGCAATGACCGGAGGGGGAGCGGCTGGCTTCGCCTCCTCGATCCTGGGTGCCGCCGGTGTGCCCGTTGCCGCTGCTGTTGCCACCGCTGCACCACCCGCCGTGATCTGGCCCAGCAAAGCACCGACGCCGACAGTCGCGCCATCAGCCGCCGTGATCTCGGCCAGAACGCCAGCTTCCGGAGCATTGACTTCCAGCGTCACTTTATCCGTCTCAAGCTCCAGCAGCGGCTCATCCTTGCGGACGGCATCACCCGGCTTCTTGAACCACTTGCCGATCGTGGCTTCCGATACGGATTCGCCCAGTGTGGGCACGCGGATCTCGGTCATGTCAGTTTCCTCTTGAACTCTTTATTTCAGCCCGCGAACGCTTCATCGAGAAACGCGCGCAGCTGTGCCTGATGGCGCGACATCATGCCGGTGGCGGTTGCGGCGGCCGCTGCACGACCTGCATAACGCGGGCGCTTGGCCTTCGTTCCGGCCTGGCCCAGCACCCATTCCAGATAGGGCTCGACGAATGTCCACGGACCCATGTTCTGCGGCTCTTCCTGGCACCACACCACATCGGCGTTCTTGAAGCGCGACAGCTCCTGCGCCACCGATTTCAGCGGGAACGGATACAACTGCTCGATGCGCATGATGTAGACATCGTCGATGCCGCGCTTCTCGCGATCCTCGATCAGGTCGTAGTAGACCTTGCCCGAGCACAGGATCACCCTGCGGATCTTGTTATCCTTGGCCAGCTTCACTGGCCCGCCAGGCATGCGCTCGGCATCATCGTGATACCAGCGCTGGAACATGCTGTCGGGACCGAACTCCGACAGAGGAGACTTGCAACGCGGATGGCGCAACAGCGACTTCGGCGTCATCAGGATCAGCGGCTTGCGGAAATCACGCTTCAGCTGCCGACGCAGGATGTGGAAATAATTGGCCGGTGTCGTGCAGTTAGCGAC
>CAXTUM010000584.1:0-2508 GCA_964247205.1 uncultured Beijerinckiaceae bacterium | reverse complement strand
GGCCTCCGCGCCGGAAGTGCTGGTGGAAGAGATCATTGATGCTTTCGCCGAGCGCTACACGGTCACGGTCGAGATGGTGTCGACAGCGGATGAAAGCATGTTCTTCCCGCTGCCGCGCAACCTGCGCGAGGCTATGGCCTGATGGCTGTCTACACTGAAGTGCCGGATGACGAACTGGCCAGTTTCATCGCGGATTACGATATTGGCGGGCTCGTCTCCTGCAAGGGCATCGCGGAAGGCGTCGAGAACTCGAATTACCTTGTCCAGACCGATGCTGGCCGCTTTATCCTGACGCTCTACGAAAAGCGCGTGAACGAGGCCGATCTGCCGTTCTTTCTCGCCCTGATGACCCATCTTGCTGGAAACGGCATCACCACGCCGCTGCCGGTAAAGGCGCGCGACGGCGAGGCATTGCGCAGGCTTGCCGGGCGGCCTGCCGTGCTGGTGACGTTCCTCGATGGCATGTCCGCCAGGCGCCCCGATGTGGAGCAATGCGGACAGCTGGGCGAGGCGCTGGCGCAACTGCACGCGGCTGGACAGGGCTTCAAGTCTCATTCCCGCGTCAACGCGCTGGGACCGCACGGCTGGCGGCCGCTGCTGGAGCGCTCCGGTCCCGCCGCCAATTCGGTGCAGGCCGGACTCTATGGTTTTGCCGACGAGGAACTGATCCATCTGGCGCAGAACTGGCCGAAAGACCTGCCCGCAGGCGTCATCCATGCCGACCTGTTTCCCGATAACGTGTTTTTCCTCAAGGGCCATCTGTCAGGCATCATTGATCTCTATTTCGCCTGCAACGACCTGCTTGCCTATGACCTTGCGATCTGCCTCAACGCCTGGTGCTTCGAGCCGGATTACGCCTTCAACCAGACCAAGGGCCGCGCGCTGATCGCGGGTTACGAGCGCGTGCGGAGATTGACTGATGCCGAGGTCGCGGGCCTTCCGGTGCTGTGCCGGGGATCGGCGCTGCGCTTCATGCTGACGCGGCTCTACGACTGGCTGAATGTGCCGCCCGGCGCTTTGGTGAAACCGCATGATCCGATGGCGTATTACCGCCGCCTGCGCATTCACCAGAGGGTGTCTAGCGCAGCGGAGTATGGTGTTGCGCGATGAGCCGTATCTTCCAATGAGCACCGTCGCGATCTGGACCGATGGGGCCTGCTCCGGCAACCCCGGCCCCGGCGGCTGGGGCGTGATCCTGGTGGCGGGCGAGCACCGCAAGGAGCTGTTCGGCGGTGAGCCTGACACCACGAATAACCGGATGGAGCTGATGGCGGCGATTTCCGCGCTGGAGGCGCTGAAGAAGCCCTGCGAGATCACGCTCCATATCGACAGCCAGTATGTCCGACAGGGCATCACGCAATGGATTCACGGCTGGAAGAAGAACGGCTGGAAAACCGCCGACAAGAAGCCGGTGAAGAATGCCGAACTCTGGCAGCGGCTGGAAGAAGCCGCGAAGCAGCACTGCATCGATTGGCAATGGGTCAAGGGCCACGCGGGCAACCCGATGAACGAGCGGGCGGACGAGCTGGCGCGGGAAGGCGTGAAGCAGGCGCGGGGCGGGTAAACCCTCTCCCGCCCGCGGGAGAGGGAGGCTCGCGCAGCGAGCAGGGTGAGGGCAAAGCCGAAGCAGCCACTGCCCTCATCCGTCACTTCGTGACACCTTCTCCCGCAGACGGGAGAAGGAAAGAAACAGTCACTCCGCCGGATAGGCCTTCACCGGCTGAGCCGCCGCCGTCGTGCCGCGGGCCGTCATCTCGGCATACATCTGCTTGATCAGGTTCGACGCAGTCTTTTCGAACAGGAACGGAAAGACCGCATGGGTCAGCGCGCAGAATCCCGCTGCGAACATGCGTCTTGCATAACTCATGGCGTGGCCGAGATGCTGGAAATAGGTTTCCCCCAGCGCATCAGGATGGGCGATGAAGAGGCTCTTGAGGCGTGACAACATGATGCGGCTCCGTGATACAGCATCATGTCCCAAAGCCCCCGGACGATCATCACCAGAAAACTGGCATTATCTCCATTTATCGATTATAAAATTCGAAGTATCATGAAAATATCGGGATAAAATTGCGATGCTGGATATCATCGACAAACGCCTGCTCACCGAATTGCAGCGTGATGCCAGCCAGAGCCTTGATTCTCTCGCCGACAGCACCGGCATTTCGCGCAACACCTGCTGGCGGCGGGTGCAGCGGCTGGATGAGGATGGAATCATCACGCGGCGTGTGGCGCTGGTTGAGCCCGCGAAGATCAATCTGGCGCTTACCGTCTTCATCGTGGTGCGCACCTCCCGCCATGCGGTGGATGCCACGGAGCAATTGCGCAGGGCGGTGCTGGAAATCCCCGAGATCATCGGTGCTTACCGGACAGCAGGCGAGATCGATTACATCCTGCAGGCGCGCGTGCCTGATGTCGCGGCCTATGACCGGCTCTACAAGAAGCTGATAGCACGGCTTGAGATGAGCGATGTTTCGGCGAGTTTCGTGATGGAGGAGATCAAGGCGG
>CAXTUM010000583.1:0-2512 GCA_964247205.1 uncultured Beijerinckiaceae bacterium | reverse complement strand
AGAATCCTGCCGCCGTGCAGGGTTTCCTGCGCGCCACGGTCAAGGCATGGAAAGGAGTCATCGCCAACCCTGCGCTCGGCATTGCCGCCGCCAAGAAGCGCGACCCGCTGATTGACGACAAGCTGGAAATGGAGCGCCTGCAGCTGTCGCTTTCCACCAATGTGCTGACGCCTTGGGTCAAGGCCAACGGTCTGGGTGATGTGGACCCCGCACGCTTTGCGCGCTCCGTGAAGGACGTGGCGGATGCCTTCGGGCTCCCCTCAGCACCTGCTGCCGACAAGGTGTTCACCAACCAGTATCTGCCTGCGAAGGCAGAACGGATGATACAGTGATCTTCCCCTCTCCCGGGTGCTGACAAACTTGTGCAGTCAGCACAAGATTTGCAGCGGCGGGAGAAGGAAAAACCCATGACACAACGCCAGAGCGATCTCATCAAGGCCATCATGCCATGGGCGGTGATGGGCGGGTTCCTGCTGATCTGGGAACTCGCCTGCATCGGCTTTGGCGTGCAGGAGATCGTGCTGCCACGGCCCACCCGCATTTTCGAGGTGATGGTCTACAGGGCCGACATCCTGCTGCGGTTTTGCCTCGAAACGCTGTGGACCACGATGGCGGGTTTTTTCCTCGCCATTGTCTTCGGCCTGTTGCTTGGCCTCGCTGTCGGAGCGTCGCCGTTCGTCTATGCAGGGCTTTATCCGCTGTTGATCGCCTTCAACGCGGTGCCCAAGGTCGCGATCGTGCCGATCCTGATGATCTGGCTGGGTGTGGGCGCCTTGCCCGCCATTATCACGGCGTTCGTGATTTCGTTCTTCCCCATCGTCGTGAATGTGGCCACGGGCCTCGCCACCATCGAGCCGGAACTGCAGGATGTCATGCGATCACTGGGCGCCTCGCGCTGGGACACGCTGACCAAGATCGGCATCCCGCGCACCATGCCCTATCTCTTCGGCAGTCTCAAAGTGGCGATCACGCTGGCCTTCATCGGCTCTGTGATCTCCGAGACGGTCGGCGGCAACCGGGGCATCGGCTTCCTGATGCTGTCGGCTGGTGCTCGCAATGACACGGCGACAACCTTCGCGGGGCTCTTCTCCATCGCCATCATGGGCGTGTTGATGTACGCGGTCTGCGCGCTCGTCGAACAGCGGATGACCCGCTGGGCCTTCCGCGGCGAATTGATGCAATAGGAATCGCCATGCTCCAGACAACCATCGCGGGCTCGTTGCCCAAACCGCTCTGGCTGGCCGAACCGGAGAAGCTCTGGGCCCCGTGGCGGCTGGAAGGTGCGGCTCTGGACGAGGGCAGGCGCGACGCGACTATTCTCGCAGTCAAACTGCAGGAGGATGCGGGCATCGATATCGTGGGCGATGGCGAGCAGGCCAGACAGCATTTCGTGCATGGTTTTCTGGCCAATCTCGACGGCATTGACTTTGCCAAGAAGACCTTGATGGGCATCCGCAACAACCGCTACAAGGCGGAAGTGCCGACCGTGGTGGGCGCGATCCGCCGCAAGGGACCGGTGCATTCCATGGAAGCCGCTGCGGCCCGTGCCCACACCACGCACAAGCTGAAGTTCACGCTGCCAGGCCCGATGACCATCGTCGACACCATCGCCGACGAGCATTATGGCCGCCGCGAGGATCTCGCCATGGCCTTTGCCGCTGTCCTCAACGAGGAAGCGAAGGAACTCCAGGCGCTGGGCGTCGATGTCGTGCAGTTCGATGAACCAGCGTTCAACGTCTACATGAAAGAGGTGCCGGAGTGGGGCATCGCCTGCCTTGAACGCGCCGCGCAGGGCCTCACCTGCACCACGGCTGTCCACATCTGCTACGGTTACGGCATCAAGGCCAATATCGACTGGAAGGCGACGCTGGGCGACAGTTGGCGTCATTACGAGGATACATTCCCGGCGATCCGCAAAAGCTCGATCCGGCAGGTGTCGCTCGAATGCCGCAACTCGAAAGTGCCGCTTGAATTGATCAGATTGCTCGAAGGCAAGGACGTGATGGTCGGTGCGATTGATGTCGCGAGCGATGTCATCGAAACGCCGGAAGAGGTCGCCGCAACGATCCGCGCCGCAATGGCCTATGTCGCACCCGAGAAGCTGCTGCCCTGCACGAACTGCGGCATGGCCCCGATGTCCAGCGCTGTCGCCTATGGCAAGCTGGCGGCGCTCGCCAAGGGAGCCGCTCTGGTCCGCAAGGAACTGGCGCGGTAGCGATTATTCTGCTGGCTTGAAATCCAACGCCACGCCGTTGATGCAATAACGCTGGCCTGTCGGCGGCGGGCCATCCGGGAAGACATGGCCAAGATGACCGCCGCAGCTGCTGCAATGCACCTCGGTGCGGGTCATGCCGAACTTGCGGTCGACCGTGGTTTCGACCGATCCTGCCACCGGCTGGTCGAAGCTGGGCCACCCCGTGCCGCTCTCGAATTTCTTGCCTGCGACGAAAAGTTCCTGCCCGCAGCCGACGCAGCTGAAGGTTCCCGCGCGCTTCTCGTAATTAAGGGCGCA
>CAXTUM010000582.1:0-2517 GCA_964247205.1 uncultured Beijerinckiaceae bacterium | reverse complement strand
CAGGCGCGGTCCCGCAAGATGACATCCTCGGCTGTTACATCCTGCGCCAGCAAGGCTGAAAGAAGCACCCGGTTGTAACCGGGTTGCGCCTCCGCTCCTGCGACAGTGATTGCAAAACACTCTGGCGCGATGCGGACCAGTGTCTCCGCCAGACGGACGCTCGCCATGCCATTGCCGATGATGAGGAGCCGCTGGCGCATGTCAGGCCGCAATCGCGGGTGCCTTGTGGCGGGCATAGAGGAATTCTAGGACAGCCGCGCGGCAGCGCGTGTAGGTCGCGTCATTGACCAGATCGAGCCGGCGGCGCGGCCGTTCCAGCGTGACATCCAGCACTTCTCCGATGGTGGCGGAGGGCCCGTTGGTCATCATCACGATCCGGTCGGACAGCAGCACGGCCTCATCCACATCATGGGTGATCATGATCATCGTGTTCTTGAGGCGGGAATGGATATCCATCACGGAATCCTGCAGATGTGCGCGGGTCAGGGCGTCGAGTGCGCCGAAGGGTTCGTCAAGAAGCAGAATTTTTGGCTCCATCGCCAGCGCCCGGGCGATGCCGACCCGCTGCTTCATGCCGCCGGAAATCTCGGCCGGGCGCTTGTCCAGCGCATGGGTCATATGCACCAGCGCCAGATTGTGACGGATCCATTCATCACGCTCGGCGCGGGATTTCTTCCCGCCGAACACCTTGTTCACGGCGAGAGAGACATTCTCGTAAACCGTGAGCCATGGCAGCAGCGAATGGTTCTGGAAGACGACGGCGCGGTCCGGGCCGGGGCTGTTGACCTCCATATCTTCCAGCAGCACCGCGCCCTTCGTCACCTCGGTGAGGCCCGCGATGATGTTGAGCAATGTCGATTTTCCACAGCCCGAATGCCCGATGATTGAAACATATTCGCCATGCGAGATCGTCAGGCTTACGTCGCTCAACACATCCGTCGTAGCGTTGCCGCGCTGGAAGGTTTTGTCGATATGGTCGAGCTTGAGATAAGGCTTTGCCATGATCCGCGTCCTCTTGTTCAAGTGGCTGATGTGCCGCGGGTGATCAGTTTGCCCAGCGCTTCCACGAGGCGGTCGAGGATGAATCCGACCAGGCCGATATAGAGAAGCGCCACGACGATATCGGGCAGTCTTGACGAATTCCACGCGTCCCAGATGAAGAAGCCGATGCCCACGCCGCCCGTCAGCATTTCAGCCGCAACAATGGCGAGCCAGGACAGGCCGACACCGATGCGCAGGCCGGTAAAGATATAGGGTGCAGCGGAGGGCAGCATCACCTTGAAGAAGAACTCGATGGAATTGAGCCGCAGCACCGCCGCCACATTGCGGTAGTCCTGCGGGATATTGCGGATACCGACGGCCGTGTTGATGATCACGGGCCAGATCGCGGTAATGAAGATGACGAAGATCGCAGAGGGGTTGGAATCGCGGAAAGCTGCCAGCGAAATTGGCAGCCAGGCCAGCGGCGGCACCGTGCGCAGCACCTGAAACACCGGGTCAAGCCCGCGCATGGCCCAGATCGACTGGCCGATGAAGGCTCCCACCGTGACACCGACGACGGCCGCGAGGCCGAAGCCGATCACTACACGCTGCAGCGATGTCAATACGCGCCAGCCCAGCCCAATGTCCTGGGAACCCGCCCAATAGAATGGTTGCAGGATCAGGTCTTTCGCCTCGCTCCAGACGACGGTCGGCGCGGGCAATGTCGATTTCGGGCCCGAGAAGGCGATCTGCCAGATCAGCAGCAGAACCGTCACCGTGATGAGGGGAGGCAGGACATTGAGGAGTGTCCAGTTGCCCAGGCGCTGCGCCTTGCGGCTCCAGTCCGAACCACCGGCTGGTTTGAGCGCCACGATTGTCGCCGGAACCGCTGGTGCAACGGCAACTGTCCGGGCGCTGTCATTCGCGGCCAGGGGTGCTGGCCCGGATGAAATGGCTTCTTTCAATTGCGCAAGGCCCATGATGTCTGGTCTCCAGATGGTGCGCCGGTGAGAAACGAGGCGCGCGCAGCATTGTTTCTGGACATGTCCTTTCAAGGTCCGTGCCAAAGCGGTTTTATGGGCAAAGTGATGCCTCACTGCGAGCTTTCACCACTGAAACAGCGGCAAGGCGTTGTTCAAAAATCATGCATCCGGGCAGAACAAAGCCCTCGATTTGTGCATTGCACAAAAAGAGGGCCTGTTGCCTAAAGAAAGGATTCCAACGGAGACGTTTGTCCCGATCACACCGCCGCGCGTTTGATCTTCAGTGACTTGAGATATCCCATTGGATCGGAAGGATCGAACTTCACGCCGTCGAAGAACGTCTCGATTCCACGCGAATCCCCGGTCGGCGCATCCGCAACGCCCAGCGCCCTGGCAGCGTCACGCCAGAGGTCAGACCGGTTGGTCTTGTCCACCAGCGCCTTGATGTCCGTCGTGGGCGCGAACTTGCCCCAACGGATGTTCTCGGCCACGAACCACGTATCAAGGCTCTTCCAGGGATAGGAGGCCTCACCCGATTTGCCCCAGAATTTCA
>CAXTUM010000581.1:0-2517 GCA_964247205.1 uncultured Beijerinckiaceae bacterium | reverse complement strand
GTGAAAAACACCTGCGCCTCCATCCTGCATCCCATGATGATCGCGGAATGCATGCGCCACGGACGCGACATGGAAGAGCAGGCCGAGCGCCTTTCGGCCTTTGTCGTCAATGCCCTGAAAGTGAAACCCGAGTGAGTGGAGCTGTCGCTATGTCGAAGTTTTTGTCGCGTCATCGCCATATGATCTTGCCGGGCATTCTTGTCTCTATGGCCGCAATCGGGCTGTCTGCCTGCACCGAAAGCAAGGGCAGCGCCGAGAAAAAAGCGGAGCCGCGCGCCGTGGTGGCGCAGGCCGTGGTTTTCGAGCCACGGACATCCAACCGTTCTTTCGTGGGTGTGGTGCGTCCACGCGTCGAGAGCGATCTCGGATTTCGTGTTTCCGGCAAGGTGGCGGAGCGCATGGTGCAGCCCGGTGACCGGGTGACGGCCGGGCAGGCGCTGGCACGGCTGGATACGGTGGACCTGAAGCTCCAACTGGAGCAGGCGCAGGCCGAATTTGGCGCGGCCAAGGCCTCACTTGTGCAGGCGGATGCGGAAGACCGGCGCATTCTGCAACTGCGCCGCGAGGGATGGAGCACCGCATCCAATGCGGACAAGCAGCGCGCACTGGTCGAGGAGGCAAAAGGCCGTCTCAACCGTGCCGAACGGGCTGTAAGCCTTGGCTCCAACAGCTTCGACTATGCCACGCTCAAGGCTGACGCCGATGGCATCATCACCGCAACGCTGGTGGAGCCGGGACAGGTGGTTGCAGCCGGTGTTCCTGCGATCCGTCTGGCGAAGGTGGACAGCCGCGAGGCAGTGGCTGCGATCCCTGAGTCTCTGATTGATCGCGTGAAAACGGCGAAAGCCGAGGTCTCGCTCTGGTCGGAACCGGGCAAGACATTCCAGGCGAAGCTGCGTGAACTCTCGCCGTCTGCCGATCCGACGACGCGGACCTATCTGGCGCGTTTCACCATCATCGATTCTCCCCCCAGTCTCGAATTCGGCCTGACCGCGACGGTGACCCTGTCCGATCCCGACAGCGAGAAGGTGGCGCGTTTGCCGCTCTCCGCCCTCTTCAACCAGGGACAAGGACCCGGCGTTTTCGTTGTTGACGGCAAGACCGGTGACCTGACGCTGAAACCAGTTGAGGTCGTGGCTTACGAAGCAAATGACGTCATCCTGCGCAAGGGCGTTGCTGCGGGCGAGATGGTCGTAACGCTGGGTGTCCAGAAGCTCGATGTCGCGCAGCGCGTGCGCATCGTCCAGCGCTGAGGGCCTGTCATGAGCAGCTTCAATCTCTCGTCATGGGCAGTGCGGCACAAGTCGCTGACTTTGTTTCTCATGCTGGCCGTCTTTGCCGCAGGCGCGATGTCGTACTTCCGGCTGGGGCGCGCCGAGGACCCGTCTTTCACCATCAAGGTGGCTGTGATCACGGCTGTTTGGCCTGGCGCGACAACGCAGGAGATGCAGGATCAGGTCTCTGACCGCATCGAAAAGAAGCTGCAGGAACTGCCGTTCTTCGACAAGGTCGAGACCTACACCAAGCCCGGATTCATGGCGGCGCAGATCGTGTTCAAGGACAGCACGCGCTCGCATGTCATGCCGGAACTGTTCTACCAGATCCGCAAGAAGCTGAACGACCTGCGTTCCGACCTTCCAGCCGGTCTCATCGGTCCCAACGTCAACGACGAGTATGGCGATGTCGACAGCATGCTCTACATGGTGACGGCGGATGGGGCGAATTTCGCGCAGCTCAAGGGTATCTCCGAGCGGCTGAAATCCGAGCTCCTGCGCGTTCCCAATGTGGTCAAGGTCAATCTCTACGGGCAGCAGGACGAGCGGATTTTCGTCGAATTCAGCCATGCCAAGCTGGCCACACTGGGTGTGACGACACAGGCGCTTTTTGACAGTCTCGCACGCCAGAACAGCGTGGTGCCGTCCGGTGTGATCGAGACCTCGGCGCAGCGTGTTGCGCTGCGTGTCACCGGTGCGCTGGATGGTGTGAAAGCCGTGGCTGAAACGCCGGTTGAAGCTGGCGGCCGCACCTTCCGCCTGGGCGATATCGCCACGATCACCCGGGGCTACGAAGACCCGCCGCGCTATCTGGTCCGGCAGGATGGCAAGCCCGCGCTTGCCGTCGGCGTCGTCATGCAGAAGGGCGCCAATATCCTCACACTCGGCGAAGCCGTGAACAAGGTGATGGAGGATTTTGAAGGTGCGCAACCCGTCGGCGTTGATATCATCCACATGGCTGATCAGGCCAAGGTGGTCGATAAAGCCGTCACGGAATTCCTGCGCTCCTTCGCCGAGGCGCTCGCCATCGTACTCGCCGTCAGCTTCCTGTCGCTGGGCTGGCGCACCGGAATCGTGGTGGCTTTCTCCGTGCCGCTCGTGCTTGCGATGGCCTTTCTCGCCATGCTGATCCTGGGTATCGACCTGCACCGCATTTCATTGGGTGCGCTGATCATTGCGCTTGGTCTGCTCGTCGATGACGCGATTATCGCGCTGGAGACGATGGTGGTGAAGATGGAGCAAG
>CAXTUM010000580.1:0-2535 GCA_964247205.1 uncultured Beijerinckiaceae bacterium | reverse complement strand
ACGTCCATGACAGACGCTGCACCAAACCCCATCCTCGTGCTCATCGACGCTGACGCCTGCCCGGTGAAGGACGAGACCTACAAGGTGGCTGGGCGCCATGGCGTGAAGACCGTCGTCGTCGCCAACAGCTGGATCAATGTTCCGCGCGACACTCTGATCGAGCGCGTCGTCGTGCCCTCCGGGCTGGATGTCGCCGATGACTGGATCGCGGAGCGGGCGCGGCCTGGTGTGGTGGTGATCACGGCGGATATTCCGCTGGCAGCCCGCTGTCTGAAAGCCGGGGCGGCAGCCGTTGCACCCAACGGCAAGCCATTCACGGAAGCCTCCATCGGCATGGTGCTCGCCACGCGCAACCTGATGGATCAATTGCGATCCGCTGGTGAAATCACCGGCGGCCCCAGACCGTTTGCACCAAAGGACCGGTCAGCATTCCTTTCAGCCCTTGATCTGATACTGGAGAGGCTGAAACGGGCCGGGTTCGCCGCAGGGGGATGATGCTGCGGACAGAGCGCAAGCAACTACCGGTTTGCTGCAGACGGTTGCTACTGGACACGCCACCTCCCGTGTTGTTGAACCACAACTCGCGCCGCCAAGGAAAAACCCATGCTGTCCTACGCCCAGAACATGGAAGATGTGGTGCTTTCCCGGCTTTTCGCGGATCAGCTCACCGGCTTTTATATTGATGTCGGCGGCGGGCATGCCGTTGCGGACAATGTGTCGTTCTCTTTCTATGAACGCGGCTGGCACGGCCTTGTCGTGGAGCCACAGGCGTCGCTCGGCGCGCTCTATCGCCGGGTGCGCCCGCGCGATGTGCTGATTTCGGCGCTGGCAGGGCGGACCGAGGGCACGCTGGAGCTTTTCGAGGCGACCACCTTTCACGGTTTATCCACGGCTTCCGCCGCTCACGCTGTCGCTGCGGAAAAGGCCGGCGTCGCGGGCAGGCGCGTCGTCAAGCCCGTAACGACACTGGCCAAACTCTGCGCAGAGCATGCAGTGCCCGCCATTGATTTCCTGAAGGTGGATGTCGAAGGGCATGAGGCGGAAGTGCTGGCAGGGCATGACTGGACGTGCTTTCGCCCCCGCGTGGTGCTGGTGGAAGCCATCGAGCCGCTGAGCATGGAGGACGCGGCCCACCGCTTCGAGCCGTTTCTGCTGACACAAGGCTATCGCTTCGCCTTATTCGACAATCTCAACCGATGGTATGTGGCGGACGAGGCGGCGGAGGCCCTGCTGCCACGCTTTCCGAAAGAGCCGCTGGCCTGGGAAAGCGTGAAGCATCTGGGGGAATATGGCCCGGCGCAGACCGATGAGGCGCATCCCGAACATGCTTTGGCGAAGAAGCTGACAGCGGCTTTTCTCGCAGCGCTGCCGCATCTCTCTCCGGATATGATGGAGTGTCTGGGTGCGGCAGACGCCGATCCCGCCGCACTGGCGCGGATCGCGAGCCTGTTCGACGGAGGTTATGTCGTGGATTGAGAAGCCGCCGTATCCTTGAAGAACGGCTCCACCTTGCCCTTGAGCTTGATGGTCATGGGATTGCCGAACCGGTCCTTGGCGGCACCCGCGCTCACCCTGATCCAGCCTTCGCTGACACAATATTCCTCGACGTTGGTCTTTTCCTTGCCGTTGATCAGGATGCCGACCTCCCGCTGCAGCAGTTCCTCGTTGTAATGGGGACTGGCGGGATTGACGGAGAGGCGGTCGGGAAGTTCAGACGACATTGGGATGATCCGGTTGTGATGGCGGCTTTGGTAGCGCAAGGCGCCGCACCTGACCAGTGTGGTGTATCAGGCCGTCCCGACAGCCCGCAGGAAGCCATCCACATCATTGCCTTGTAACAGCGGGATCAGCGCCACGATCCGCTCCCGCGGCAAATCCCACCATGCGCTGGCCAGCAGCCGGGCTACTGTTCTTTCGTCGAACCGTGCGCGGATAACCTGAGCCGGGTTGCCGCCCGCGATGGCGTAGGGCGCGACATCCTTCGTCACCACGGCCCGCGCCGCCACCACCGCACCATGTCCAATCGTGACACCTGACATGATCATGCAGCCCGAGCCCAGCCAGACATCATGGCCGATCACAACATCACCGCGTGAAACCGCGTAGTCATTGCGCCCCGCTGCTTCAGGCCAGAGTGCGGGCATCGCCCCGAAGGGATAGGTCGTGACGAAATCCATGCGGTGGTTGCCACCAAGAAGGATGTTCACGTCATCGGCTATTGAGCCGTAACGCCCGATGGTCAGCTTCGCACCTGACTCGGGAAACCGCACCTTGGGCTTGCCGTAAGTGTGGTCACCGATGCTGAACCCGTGCTTTTCCGCAATACGTTTCAGATGGAGCCGCGTCAGGTTGTGCGGGTTCGGCCAGTTCTTCAGGCGATGCAGCAAAGACATGACCCGTGTCAGGATTTCGCCACGGGGCAATCCGCCCTGCCGCCCCATTCCGCCCATGAACCGTCATAGAGCGCTTCTGCCTTCGCAACGGCGCTCTCCATCGCCAGCGACAGGATTGCGGCGGAGACGCCCGAGCCGCAAC
>CAXTUM010000579.1:0-2536 GCA_964247205.1 uncultured Beijerinckiaceae bacterium | reverse complement strand
CATGGCGCGAAGGCTTTGCCCATCCAGAGGCCGAGCGCAACGCCCAAAAGCGTGAAAGCGATGGTTCCGGTGAGATAAAGGAACAATCCATCGGTATTCTGCCGCATCCAGAGCTGGGCTGAATCAAGCGCGAAGGCGGAAAACGTCGTGAACCCGCCGAGAACCCCGGTCATCAGCAAGAGGCGCGCGTTGGCAGGACCGTCATCAGGAACGGGCAGCAGGCGAAAGCACAGACCCATGACGAAGCAGCCGATCAGGTTGACGAGAAACGTCCCCCATGGCCAGCCACCGGCGAGCGTGAACGCGCCAAAGGTCTTGGCCGCTGCTGTTCCGGTGAGGTAGCGCAGGACAGAACCTATGCCGCCGCCGAGGAAGACGAGTAATATGGACATGCGGGAGGCTTAGCGGGACGAGGCCTTTCTGTCACCCCGCCAGCCGTCTCAGCGCCGGTTCTCAAGGCCATTGGTCGTGCGCTGGCGGCGGATATAGTCTGCGCGAGCAACGATCTGTCGGCGCATGCTGTCCATTCCCTCCCGTTGCTGGGCATGCACCGAGGGAAACTGTGCCGCGCTGGTGAAACTATCAGGGTTCTGGCGGTCGTATGCCAATACGGCCTTTAGTGTCTCATCCAGCTTGGGCAGGTCGCCAAAAGCATATTCGTTCACGGGTTTGCCCACGACCTCGCTGAGTGAACCAAAGAGCGCCGGATCTCCATCAGGCTTCAGATCGGGCCGCGCCTTGAGATGCGTGCGATATCGCAACTGCCCGAGATAGAAGACAAAGACTGCATCATCCTTCTGGCCGGATTGAAACATCTCTGCCGCCTTGCGGTAATACGCAGCTGGATGCTGGCCGTTGAGCGCCCTCACAGCGGATGGAACGGTTTGGGCCATGGCGGTCTGAGGCAAAGCGGCGAAAGCCAGCAGCAGGCAAGTGAAGTGACGGCGGTTCATCATGGCTTTGATCCTTTCCCCCGGTTTGCCAAAGCTGGGTGATCGTACGCCTTATGTCAAACTTTGACATTTTTAACCCCCGCGATATTCTCTCTTCATGAACGTCAGCCTCACCAAGACCCTCGAAGCGTTTGTCCGCAGCAAGGTGGACAGCGGCCTTTACAACAACGCCTCGGAAGTCGTGCGTGATGCGCTACGGCTGCTGGAGGCCAAAGAGCGGGCGGAGGCGAAACATCTGAGCTGGCTCAGGGCAGAGGTGCAGAAGGGAATCGA
The DNA here is from genome assembly GCA_964247205.1 of uncultured Beijerinckiaceae bacterium. GTDB lineage: Bacteria > Pseudomonadota > Alphaproteobacteria > Rhizobiales > Beijerinckiaceae > JADCCX01. The sequence continues at coordinate 1,310 of CAXTUM010000579.1, read as the reverse complement.
TGACTTCGAGGCCGGGCGGTATGGTCCGCTCGATATCGAGGCGATTATTGCGGAAGTTGACCGGGAGGACGAAGAAGCAGCCAGGAAGGTTGCGTGAAAACCATCCTTGGTCTCGAAGCGCGCGACGACCTCAAGCGGCTCTATCGCTTCGGCAAAAGGCTTTGGGGGCAAGCCGAAGCACAACGGTTCTCGCGTTCTTTGAGGTCTGCGATCAACCGTCTTGCCGACCAGCCGCAAATTGGTGCGCCGCGCGATGAGATCGCCGCTGGTTTGCGCATGCTTGTCTACCGCCAGCACAGCATTTTCTATCGCATTCAGGAGCATGAAGGCAGCATCCTCGTGATCCGAGTCATGCATGGACGCGAGCTGACGCCAGATCTCTAGCCCCCACCCCGCTCCTTCCGCAATTTCTCCCACCATTCCATCCGCTTCCTGATCTCGCGCTCGAACCCGCGCTCTGGCGGATCGTAGAACTGCTGGCGGCCGAGTTTCTCTGGCCAGTAGCTTTGCCCCGAGAAGGCATCGGGCTCGTCGTGGTCGTAGGCGTAGCCTGCGCCGTAGCCCTCGTCCTTCATGAAACCGGTTGGCGCGTTCAGGATGGTTTTGGGTGGCATCAGCGAGCCTGCCTGTTTCGCCACCCTGGCCGCTGACTTGTATGCGACATAGGCTGCGTTGGATTTGGGTGCTGTCGCCAGATATATCACGGCATTGGCCAGTGCGAGCTCGCCCTCGGGCGAGCCCAGCTGTTCGTAGGCGTCGGCTGCCGCCCTCGCATGAATCAGCGCTTGCGGATCGGCCAGCCCGATATCCTCCACCGCCATCCGCACGAGCCGCCGGGCCAGAAAGCGCGGGTCCTCGCCGCCGTCGATCATGCGGCAGAAATAATAGAGCGCTGCATCGGGGTCCGAACCCCGGATCGTCTTGTGCAGGGCGGAGATGAGATTGTAATGCCCCTCCTGCGCCTTGTCGTAGATCGGCGCGCGGCGCTGGATCACATGGGCGAGGCCGGCGGGATCGAACATTTCGCCCGCACGCGCAGCGCGCCAGATTTCCTCGGCCAGCGTCAGGATCGCCCTGCCATCGCCATCCGCCATGCCAAGCAGGGCGATCCGCGCATCGGCGTCCAGCGGCAGCAGCTTGCCCTCCTCGCCCTCGGCGCGGAGCAGCAGAGCCTCCAGCGCGACCTCGTCCAGCGCCTTGAAGGTCATCACCCGGGCGCGGGACAAGAGCGCGGCATTGAGCGCGAAAGACGGATTCTCCGTGGTCGCTCCCACCAGCGTGATCGTGCCATCCTCCATCACGGGCAGGAA
>CAXTUM010000578.1:0-2539 GCA_964247205.1 uncultured Beijerinckiaceae bacterium | reverse complement strand
ATTGCCGCGCCGCCATGGCCTTCGCCGAGCGCGAGCAGTTCCGCATCCTGTTCCTCGACAAGCGCAACCAGCTGATCGCTGACGAGGTGCAGCAGCGCGGAACGGTCGATCATACCCCGGTTTATCCGCGCGAAATCGTGCGGCGGGCGCTGGAATTGTCGGCAACAGCGCTTGTTCTTGTCCACAATCACCCTTCGGGCGATCCGACGCCGTCACAGGCCGACATCCGCATGACGCACGACATCATCGCGATTTCCAAACCGCTGGGCATCATCATCCACGATCACGTCATCGTCGGCAGGAACGGCCATGCCAGCCTGAAGGGTCAGGGGCACATATGAGGCTGCCGCAATGGCAGCTGGTGCGACTGCAGGTTGCAGCAGCAAGATATTTAAATCGTTATGTAACTTCTTGATGGCATGGTGCAGGAAATGATCATGATGGTATCCCGGTCGCATGCACGGCAACAGCAGTAACAAGACAAAAGCGCGGCGGCTGGCATCGACTTCGGTTGTCCCTTTCGCCATCCTGCTCTTTGCAATCCTTGGTGCCGTGGTCCTGACCGTTGTCGCCATGGCGCAGCGCACCAGCGAAGCTGCCGACGAGCGTGCCCGGCGCAACATCACAACCGCGCTGACTGAAGAGGTGAATGACGCGGCCAGAGATCTGCGGACGATCATGGAGCTGGAGCGGACCCTCAGCATGACTGCGGCGGGAGCCGCCACCCCGGCCAATACCGCCCCCCTTGAGCGGGTTCGCATGCTGGGCGACTTCGAGGCTGTCTCCCTGATCGACAAGGAGGGCAACCTGCTCAATACAGCCGCCCGCCTGATCTATGGCAAGGCCGCCCCGGAGCAAGTCTCTGCCAGCAGCCTTCGCTGGGCCGCGCAGGAACTGATCTCGAAGGTCAGCGCAACGGATGATTTCGGCCCGGAATCCCGCATGATTGGCCGCTACATGCTGGAGAATGGCAATCTGCAGCTCATTGTGGCCATCCAGCGCAAGCGCTCGACAAGCCCCGGCGCGATTGGCCTGGTTGCCAGCCGGATGCTGGATACTGACGGCGTTCTCAAGCTCGGGCATCGTCTCTCCATCCAGAACCTGCGCATTTCTGCAGATACCGGGATCGCTGCGACCAACGAGATCACTGTTCCCGTCGCCAATTCGGCCCAGCTGGCGAAACTGAACTGGACACCGGAGCGCCCGGGGGATCCGATCCTCGATCGCCTGTTTCCTATCGCGATTTTCAGCGCGGTTGCCATCAGCATCTTCGCCTGGCTGTCCTATGCCCATGTGACGCGCGTGACGGCGAACATGCTGCGCAGCGAGGAAAAAGCCCAGCATCTGGCCGGTCATGACACATTGTCGGGCCTCCCCAACCGGTTGCGCTTTACCGAACACCTGACGGCGCTCCTTTCGCGGATCGAGCGGGAGGATACGGGTCTCGCAGTGCTGTTCATCGATCTCGACAAGTTCAAGGAGGTCAACGATACCTATGGCCACGCTGCGGGTGACATGGTGATCGTGGGTTGCGCCGAGCGCATGGCGAGCCAACTGCGGGCCAACGATGTTCTGGCGCGGTTCGGCGGCGATGAATTCGCCATCATCCAGACCGGCGTCCGCACGCCGCTGGATGCCGAGATGCTGGGCCGGCGCATAATCGACGCGATCCGACCGGCCTTCCAGATCGGCGAGGCCGAGGCCTATGTCGGCGCGTCCATCGGTATCGCGCTGGCTCCCCAGAACGGCACTGACGCGTCAGAGATGATGCGCCTCGCCGACATCGCGATGTACCGCGCCAAGAACGGCGGCCGCAACCGCGCCTGCTTCTTCGAACAGCGCATGGATGACACACTGCGCATCCGCAAGGTTGTCGAGGATGATCTGCGGCACGCCATCGACCGCAATGAGCTTGAGCTGCACTATCAGCCGCAAGTATCGGCCGACGGCTCCAAGATCATCGGCATGGAGGCGCTCGTGCGTTGGCGGCATCCGGTCTATGGCCTGATTCCGCCCATCGAGTTCATCGGCATCGCGGAAGAGCGCGGCCTGATCGTCCAGCTTGGCGAGTGGGTCATCCGCAGAGCCTGCATGGATGCCGCAAACTGGGGCAACATCACGATTGCCTGCAATGTCTCAGCCATCCAGTTCCGCCAGACCGATTTCGTGCAATCCGTCGCGAAGGCGCTGGAGGACACCCGGTTCGATCCGATGCGGCTCGAACTGGAGCTGACGGAAAGCGTGGTTGTCGCCGATGCAGACCAGGCCGAGAACAGCATCATGGAACTGCGCTCGATGGGCGTGAAGCTGGCGCTTGATGATTTCGGCACCGGTTATTCCAGCCTGATCTATCTGCGCCGCTTCGCCTTCGACAAGATCAAGCTCGACAAGTCGTTCCTCGACTCGCTGGAAGACACGGGCGAAAGCGCGATCCTCGTCCATTCCGTCGTGCATCTGGGGCGTGCGCTTGGCCTTACCGTGACGGCGGAAGGCGTGGAGACCGCCGAACAGCAGCGCTTCCTGCAGGCCGTCGGCTGCC
>CAXTUM010000577.1:0-2545 GCA_964247205.1 uncultured Beijerinckiaceae bacterium | reverse complement strand
TTGGCGGACACACCAACCGTCGTCCAGCTGTCGCCCGTTTCATCCCGGCTTTCGATCAGCACGCGCGTCACGGCATCGGTGCCGCCCTGGAAGATGCGGACCTTGAAATCCAGCAATTCCAGCCCCGCGATCTGGCTCTGGTATTTGCCGAGATCCTTGCGCAGTGCCTTGTCCAGCGCGTTCACCGGGCCATCGCCCTCCGCCGCCGAGATCATCGTCTCGCCATCCACCACCACCTTCACGGTGGCCTCCGAGAAGGTCACGAGTTCGCCGTTGACGTTGTAGCGCCGCTCGATGTTCACCTTGAAGTGCTCGACGCGGAAATACTCCTGACTGTGGCCCAGCACGCGCTGCGCCAGAACATAGAACGAGGCATCCGCGCCCTCGTAGGCATAGCCCACGGCCTCGCGGTCCTTCACCTCTTCCAGCAGCCGGGCGATGCGCGGATCATCGCGGCTGACGCTGATGCCGAGGCGCTCCAGTTCGGACAGCACGTTGGATCGCCCGGCCTGTGTCGATACCAGCACGTGCCGCGTGTTGCCCACCTTTTCAGGCTCGATATGCTCGTACGTCCGCGGGTCTTTCAGCACAGCGGAGGCATGAATTCCCGCCTTTGTGGCAAAAGCCGCCGCACCGACATAGGGCGATTGCCGCCGAGGCTGGCGGTTCAGCATCTCGTCGAAAGCGCGGGACAGCTGTGTGAGTCCGGCCAGTGCGGCATCGCTGACGCCGGTTTCGAAAGCCTCGGCATAGGGCGGTTTCAGCTTCAGCGTGGGGATCAGCGTCACGAGATTGGCATTGCCGCAGCGCTCGCCCAGACCGTTCAGCGTGCCTTGGATCTGCCGCGCACCGGCGCGCACTGCTGCCAGCGAATTCGCCACCGCGTGGCCCGTGTCATCATGGGCATGGATACCGAGATTGGCGCCCGGCACGTGCTGCGTGATCTCGCCGACAACGCGCTCGATTTCGTCCGGCAACGTGCCGCCGTTGGTGTCACACAACACCACCCAGCGCGCGCCGCTCTTGAACGCCGTGGTGGCGACCGACAGCGCGTAATCCGCATTGGCCCGGTAGCCATCGAAGAAGTGCTCGCAATCCACGATGACCTCGCGGCCACGCGCCAGCGCTGCCTTGACGCTCTCGCGCAGGCCTTCGAGGTTCTCGTCCAGCGTGCAGCCCAGCGCCGTATGCACATGGAAATCCCAGGCCTTGACCACGAAGCAGATGGCGCTCGCCTTCGCCTCCAGCAGGCCGACAACGCCGGGATCGTTGGATACGGACACACCCGCCCGCTTCGTCATGCCGAACGCCGTGAACGCCGCGCGCAAGCCGCGATCCTCGGCAAAGAAGGCCGTATCCAGCGGGTTCGCGCCGGGATAACCGCCTTCGATGTAGTCGACGCCGAGCCGGTCCAGCATTTTCGCTACGGACAGCTTGTCCGCGAGCGAAAAATCGATGCCCGTTGTCTGCGCGCCGTCGCGCAGGGTGGTGTCGAAGAGATAGAGCCGCTCTTTTGCCATCATTGCACCACTGCGGTTTTCGGCGCTTTCAGCAACAGCTCCATGGTCGTGGTCCCCAGCCATTCATCGCCGTAATTGATGGTGTTGCGGGCCTTTTCGGCATAGCCGAGTTTGGCGAAAAACCCCTTCGCATTGTCCGTGACATCCGCCAGCAGCGCCTCTGCGCCCCGCGCCAGCGCCAGCTTCTGCAGCGCCTCCAGCAGCGTGCGGCCGATGCCCATGCCGATGAGATCGGGATGCACATGCACATGCGCCACGGCGCTGTTCTGGACAAGCACGGCAAAGCCCACAGGCTCGCCATCCTCATCCAGCGCCACGAGGGTGAGGTTGTCCGTCAGCCGCTTGGCAAAGGCGTCGGTTTCAGCCATCGCCGCCCAAGCATCGCGCTGGTCAGCGGTATAGTCATCAACCGCGAGTTCCTCGACGCTGGCCTGCAGGAGGATGGCGAGGAGTTCGGCATCGGAGGGGAGATAGGGGCGGAGTGTTGTCATGGGGTGGTCTCCGGAAGAGCGGCGCAGGCATCGTGCGTGCTTCGAGACGCCCATAGGGGGCTCCTCAGCATGAGGGACGTTGTGGGCTGCAAAGCACAAAACGCCTCATGCTGAGGAGGCGCATCGCGCCGTCTCGAAGCACGCACGCTGCCGATGCAATCCCCCCTCACCGCTTGACCTCCCACGTCGTCACAGGCGCGCCCGTGACAGGGTCCTTGCCGTCCTTGAGCTGGATGCCCATGGCGAGAAGCTCATCGCGGATGCGGTCGGATTCGGCGAAGTTTTTCGCGGCTCGGGCGGCGATGCGGGATTCGATTTGACCATTGATCAGCGGGATTTTATCGGCCACCTCAGATAGTAACCCAACGATTACAGATCGCTCTATAAAACGGGAAAACTGATCAAGTATCTCTCGCTGCTCGCGAATGTTGATTTTCCATTTGGTCACCCTTACGGCTCTAACAAGTCTATCGATAGACTCGTTTTTCGGCACGATTGTAAGCCAATCACGAAATACATCGACAGCAGTACGCG
>CAXTUM010000576.1:0-2547 GCA_964247205.1 uncultured Beijerinckiaceae bacterium | reverse complement strand
CCTCTTGGGTCAAGCTGAATACGCTGTCCAGCACATAGGGCAGCAGCGGGCGTCCCATGGCGAGGCCGCCCAGCAGCACTGCGCCGAACAGGGAATTCACGATGGTCGGCTTCAGCTTGATGAAGATATCGTCATGCAGCCACAGCGTGAGGCCGCCGAAGACCAGCACCACCGCCCCTGAAACCAGCGGCATGATCGGCAGCTTTTTCAGCAGCACTTTGGTCAATACGAGCGAGATCAGCATCGCCGCCATGAAAGCGGCTGTGGCGACGAAGATGCCGCTCTGCGGGCCGTCGATCAGAGTGGCGGGCAGGAATGTCCGCAGCAGGGGCCGGAACAGGTCCGGCTTGTTATTCGACAGGAAGAACACCATCAGAGGCCCCATCTCGAGCGCGAGCTTGAGCAGCGCATTTTCGGGAGGCCTGGCGGTTTCGGCAGATGGGGTCACGGGGTGGCTCATGAGCGATGGATATAGCGCTGATTGCGGTGAATCATAGCCGCTTGATGGATGTAACCGGGCCAAAACTCTTCGTGAGAATCCGCGCCGCTGCCTCCTGCAGCGGTTCGCTCACCACCATCATGTGATGCCCATTGGCGTGAAGCAGTGTTTTGCTGTCGCGCATCACGCCGACATGGCCTTTCCAGAACACGGCATCGCCGCGTTTCAGGCCCGACAGATCAGGCGTTATCGCGAGACCGTGTGAGAAGAACCGCTCCAGCATGTCACTGTCGCGCGGCGCCGCGATGCCCGCCTCGCGCAAGGCGGTCTGCAGCAGGCCCGAGCAATCGAGGCCGACACTGGTGCGCCCGCCCCAGAGATAAGGCGTGCCCGCATAGGCCTCGGCAACGCTGACGAAATCGGCCGCCTTCTCCGCCACAGGCGTGATATGCGCCGCATAGACATAGCCGCCCCGGTCGAGCACGGCAAAACCCTTCTCGAAGCGCGTCACCGAGAGCTGCGCGCCCTGCGGAGCGAGGATCGGATCAGGCACCTTGATGCTGGGGCCGGCATAGACATAGCTGCGCAATACGCTGACGCGGTGCGTCGCCGGAGCGCCCGCAGGCTCGAGACTGATCGAAGGCAACCATCCCACATAACCGTCGCGTGCGGCCTGCACGTAGCTCCAGCCTTCCATCTCGTCGAAGAGGTTGACCGCTTCCCCGAAGATCACTTCGGTGTCGATTCCAGCATCTGTGCCGGGCCGTGGCCTCAGTGCCGTAATGCCGGTCGCAAGCCGCATGGGCTTACCTCTGGTCCCGGCAGGGACATCAGGTGTCAGGCGGCGGTCCGGGGTACTCACAGGTGCAATTCTCTGGCGTTGGCGATCACAAGATCGCCCAGCTTTTCCAGATAAAGCGCGCCCTGCACAGTCCTTTGCACGATCACATTGCGGCGATCCGCCGGATCGCGCCGCCGCGCCACGAGATCCATCTCGCCCATGGCGTCGAGCGCGCGGGTGATGACCGGCTTGGTGACACCGAGCTTGGCCGCAAGGCCGCGCACGGTATGCGGCGGCAAGTCCATGTAGATCGTCAGCAGGATGGCGAGCTGCCGGTTGGACAGATCGACGCCGCCCTCGCGCACCTGGGCGAGGGACACATCATGCAGCAGGCGCAGGGCCTGCGAATGGTTGAACTCAACCGACATGCACGCAATAGTCGCACAAAACCGTTACGGAGCCGTATTGATTCACTGGAGAGGGTTAAGATGAGGGGGGATTTTCCTTCTCCCGCTTGCGGGAGAAGGTGCCCCGAAGGGGCGGATGAGGGCATTTTTTTCACTTCCCTCACCCGTCTCGGCTGCGCCTCGCCACCCTCTCCCGCGAGCGGGCGAGGGAAAATAGACTCACCCCTTGCTCTTCTCATACCGTGCCTTCGTCTCGGCATTCATCGGATACAGCCCCGGCAGCGGCAGGCCCTTCTCCACCTCGGTCATGATCCACGCCTCCATGCGCTCCTGCTCCGGCGCGGCTTTCAGCACGTCGTCGAGCAGCACCTGCGGGATCAGCACCGCACCGTCGTCATCCACCACCACGATGTCATCGGGAAACACCGCGACGCCGCCGCAGGCGATAGGCTCCTGCCAGTTGACGAAGGTGAGGCCAGCAACGGAGGCGGGTGCCGCAACACCCTGGCACCAGACCGGAAGGTTGGTACCCATCACGCCGGCATAATCGCGGATGACGCCATCCGACACCAGCCCGGCGACGCCCCTCTTCGCCATGCGGGCGCAGAGGATATCCCCGAAAATGCCCGCATCCGTCACGCCCATGGCATCGACCACCGCGATGCATCCCTTTGGCATCGCCTCGATCGCCGCACGGGTGGATGTGGGCGACGACCAGCTTTCGGGAGTGGCGAGGTCCTCTCGCGCAGGCACGAACCGCAGCGTGAAGGCAGGTCCCACGAGGCGCGGCTGACCTGCCCGCAGCGGCTTCGTGCCGCGCATCCACACATTGCGCAGGCCTTTCTTCAGCAGCACCGTGGTGATGGTGGCGGTGGAGACCTGCTTCAGGGTTGCGATTGTGGCGGCATCAAGCGGCATCA
>CAXTUM010000575.1:0-2551 GCA_964247205.1 uncultured Beijerinckiaceae bacterium | reverse complement strand
CTCCCCGTTCTGTCGCAGCCCAGATCTGGATGCGGATATTGGCCAGCGGATCGCCCGATCCGGCGCGCCGCACGGTGCCGGAAACCAGAAAGCCCTTGCCCAGATTGCCGACCAGCGGGGCATTGGGACTGTAGTTGTTGCTGCCGCCGGGCATGGACGGGGTGGCAGCAAGCGGTGTTGCTGCCTCAGCTGCACCGATAATGCCGCGCGGTGCAATGGCGAGAAAGCTGCTGCAAGCGCCTGCGCCGACAATCAGGGTACGGCGGGTGAATGCGAAATCTGTCATTTCGAAGCTCCTCGCGAGGTAAAACAATCAACCGGAATATGCCATAGCAGGCGCTTGCGAAACAATGGCGAATTTGGGCCGTGCCTGGAGCATGGTGCTTTGGCCGCTTCAACTTGTCGTCATTGCGCCTTCATGCTGCGCTGTTTGTTGACGGTCATCCGCGTCTGGGTTCAACTGTATCCCTCGCTGAAGCGCACGCCCCTTGCCCGCATGCCTTCCCTGATGCAAGACGGTTCCACATTCACGGAACCCCTTCATGCCGCAATACACAGATGTCATCGGTTCAATCGGCAATACGCCGCTGATCAAACTCCGGCGCGCGTCGGAACTCACGGGCTGCACCATTCTGGGCAAGGCGGAGTTCATGAATCCTGGCCAGTCGGTCAAGGACCGCGCGGCGCTCGCCATCATCCGGGATGCCGAGCGGCGGAAACTGCTCCAGCCCGGCGGCGTGATCGTGGAGGGAACGGCGGGGAATACCGGCATCGGTCTGGCGCTCGTCGGCAATGCGCTGGGCTACCGCACGGTCATCATAATCCCCGACACACAAAGCCAGGAGAAGAAGGACATGCTGCGCCTCGCGGGCGCGGAACTGATCGAGGTGCCTGCGGTGCCCTATTCCAACCCAAACAACTACGTGAAGGTGTCTGGCCGCGTGGCAGAGAGGCTGGCGAAGACCGAGAGGCACGGCGCCATCTGGGCCAACCAGTTCGATAATGTGGCGAACCGGCAGGGGCATATCGACACGACAGGGCCGGAGATTTTCCGCCAGACCGACGGCACTGTGGATGGCTTCATCTGTGCGGTCGGAACGGGCGGCACGCTGGCGGGAACGGCGATGGCGTTAAAGGCGCTGAAGCCGTCGATCAAGATCGGCTGCGCCGACCCGATGGGAGCAGCGATGTTCTCGTGGTTCACATCAGGTGAGCTGAAAATGGCGGGATCATCGATCTCGGAAGGTATCGGGCAGGGGCGTGTCACGGCGAACATCAAGGATGCGCCGGTGGACATGGCGTTCCAGATCCCGGATGAGGAGGCGGTGCCCATCGTGTTCGACCTGCTGGAGCACGAGGGCCTGTGCCTCGGCGGATCCTCGGGCGTGAATGTGGCTGGCGCGATCCGCATGGCCCGAGAGATGGGACCGGGCCACACCATCGTGACCATCCTGTGTGACTACGGCACCCGCTATCAGTCGAAGCTGTTCAATCCGGCGTTCCTGCGCTCGAAAGGCCTGCCGGTTCCGGCGTGGCTGGAGCGTGAGGCGACGGTAACCGCTGATCTCGTGTGATCAGATCACGCGCAAGAAAGCCCAGACCATACCAACGCTGAGGATGAGCATCACAAGCGTGGGAAGGATGTTTTCGCGTTCGATGGTCATGGCGTCACCTCACGGGTTAATCGTTGTGACGGCATTGTGGCGATGTGAGCGGTTTTCGAATGCACGGCGTGAATTGCCACAATCCTTCACCGCCGCTACAATCCTGTGATGACACATTCTCCTTTCGTTTCGACCGAATGGCTCGCCGCCAACCTCAACCGCGCTGATCTCGCTGTCGTGGATGCCTCCTGGTATCTGCCGACCATGAACCGCGACGGCAAGGCGGAATATGCGCAGCGGCACATCCCGCGAGCTGTGCATTTCGATATCGATGCCGTGAAGGACATGGCGAGCGCTCTGCCCCATATGTTGCCTTCGCCGGAAGACTTCGCGGCGGCTGCGGGCGCGATGGGCATTTCCGAGGATATGACCATCGTGGTCTACGACGGTGCAGGCCTGTTCGCCGCGCCGCGCGTGCGATGGACCTTCATGGTGATGGGCGCGAAAGACGTGCGTATTCTTGATGGCGGCTTGCCGAAATGGCTGGCTGAGGGACGCTCTGTGCTGGCGGGAACGCCGACGCCCGACGCGCGTGTTTTCAAGGCCACGCTCGATACGTCCGCCGTTGCCTCGCTGGCCGGCGTGAAGGCGGCACTCGCCACGAAATCAGCCACTGTTCTGGATGCGCGGCCTGCACCCCGCTTCCGCGGAGAAGCACCGGAGCCGCGCCCGGGGCTGGCGATGGGCCACATGCCAGGCAGCGTCAATGTGCCGTTCGATGCACTGGTGCAGGATGGCCGCATGCTGCCGCCTGTTGCTGTGCGCGGGATTTTCCTCGCGGCGGGTGTGGATATCGACAAGCCGGTGATAACCAGTTGCGGCTCGGGCGTCTCCGCCGCAATCCTGTCGCTGGCGATGGAGAGCGCCGGTGCGAAGGCAGAAGCGCT
>CAXTUM010000574.1:0-2551 GCA_964247205.1 uncultured Beijerinckiaceae bacterium | reverse complement strand
TCCCCAAGCCCTTCGATCTGAGTGAACTCGTCAGCATCGTCGGGCGCGCCCTGTCGGATCCGCACGGGATCGCGGAGCCCGCCCCGCATGATGCCGGTGACGATATCCCGCTTGTCGGGCGGTCTCCGGCCATGCAGGAAATCTATCGAACGCTCGCCCGCCTCATGCACATTGACCTGACAGTGCTGATCAATGGCGAATCCGGCACCGGCAAGGAATTGGTAGCGCGTGCCCTGCACGATTTCGGCAAGCGCAAGAACGGTCCTTTCGTCGCCATCAACATGGCGGCGATTCCACGCGAACTGATCGAGAGCGAGCTTTTCGGCCATGAAAAGGGGGCTTTCACCGGCGCGAACCAGCGAAGCATCGGGCGGTTCGAGCAGGCCGAGGGCGGCACGCTCTTCCTTGACGAGATCGGCGACATGCCGATGGAGGCGCAGACGCGGCTGCTGCGCGTGCTGCAGCAAGGCGAGTACACCACCGTCGGCGGGCGCACGCCGATCAAGACCAATGTCCGAATTGTCGCCGCCACCAACAAGGACCTCAGGGGCCTGATCCAGACCGGGCTCTTCCGCGAGGATCTCTACTTCCGTCTCAATGTGGTGCCTCTTCGCCTGCCTCCCCTGCGGGAGCGCTCCGGGGATGTTCCCGACCTTGCCCGCCATTTCTTCAATATCGCGGAAAAGGAGGGCATGCAGCGCAAGCAGCTTGATGCCGGTGCGCTGGAGCGGCTGAAGGCCTATAACTGGCCAGGCAATATCCGCGAGCTGGAGAACCTGATCCGCCGTCTGGCTGCGCTTCACCCTCATGATGTTGTCACTGGCCCTGCCATCGACCTGGAACTGGAGATTCACCCCACCCGGGACACCCCGGCGCAATCCGCCGTGACCAGCAACGGCGCCAGCACCATCACGTCCTTCATGGAAGGTTATCTCTCGGAATATTTCGCAGGTTATGGCGACAAGCTGCCGCCTGACGGGCTTTACGACCGCATCCTGCGCGAGGTCGAAGCCCCATTGGTGAATGCCGTGCTCGCTGCCACGCGCGGCAACCAGATCAAGGCGGCAGATCTTCTGGGCCTGAACCGCAATACCTTGCGCAAGAAAATCAAGGAACTGGATATCCGGGTCATCCGCTCCATCCGCTGAATGCATCACCTGGCTTTTCGCCGCCCAATTTTTGACACTGCCCAGCAATTGTCTAATTCGTGCAACAGTGTTGTATTGAAGCCGCACTGAATCGGTTGCGGGGAGCCTTCCCGTTCCCGGAGGCAACAATCGCGGGTGGAATGACTGAGCCGCAGCTGACAGCTGAACCAGCGGGAAACGAGACGATCCTTGCGCGGGTCATCGCGGCCGTCCGCGTTTCCGCGTTCGTCCTGGCCGTTGCCAGCATCGCCACGACGTTTCTGCTCGTCACCGGACTGTTGAATGTTTCACTCGATGAACGGCGCGTTTTCTTTCTGGTCGTCGGCACTTCCGCTGTTGCCGCCATCCTCCTGATCATCGTCATCTTCGATCTGGCTCAGCTGTTCAACCAGTGGCGGCGCGGGCTGGCCGGGGCACGGCTGCATGTCCGCATCGTCGGCCTGTTCACACTGATCGCAGCCGTGCCCGCCATCCTGATCGCGATTGTCGCCAGCGTCACGCTGGAACGGGGCCTGAATCCCTGGTTCTCCGGTTCCCTGCGGGAGCTGGTGACGAGTTCCGGCACGATTGCGCAAGGCTACCAGCAGCAGCTTTGCCAGAACGTCGGGCGCGAGATGAAACTGATGGCGGAAGACATTGAAAATGCCAAGCGGACCCAACTCTACGATCAGAACCGCAGCGTTTTCAAGACGTTCCTGACCACACGCGCGGTGATGCTGGGCTTCCCCTTCGCCGTCATCATGACGCAGGACGGGACAATCATTGACCGGGCCGAGACACGGTCCCTGGACGAGCCCCTGCCGCCGCGCGAGCAGGATTTCCGCGATGCCGCCACGCCGGAGCCCCCCTGCATGCTCACCACGCGATTTGTCGGAGCATTGATCAAGCTGCCTTCCTTCGATGATCAGTTCCTCTATGTGGCGCGCCGCGCCGATCCGCAGGCCATATCCTTCGGACAGGTGGCCGAGCAGGCCATTGACCAGTACCGGCTGCTCGACCAGCAGCGCGCAAATGTACAGCGGGCGTTCACGATCATGTATGCGATCATCACGCTGATGCTGCTGTTGAGCGCGATCTGGATGGGCCTCGCTTTCGCCAACCGCCTGGTCAATCCGATTCGCCGTCTGATCAACGCGACAGATGCTGTTTCCGCCGGCAACCTCTATGTTCAGGTTCCCACCCAGCGCTCAGAAGGCGATATCGGCCGCCTCGGCCAGACCTTCAACGCGATGATCGCCGAGATCCGCACGCAGCAGAACCGGCTGGTGTCAGCCAGCGACGCGCTTGACCGCCGCCGCCAGTTCACGGAAGCGGTGCTTTCGGGAGTCTCGGTGGGGGTCATCGGATTGAATGATGAGGGCATCATCGCCATCGCCAATCCCGTTTCCGAGCGCATTCTCGGA
>CAXTUM010000573.1:0-2553 GCA_964247205.1 uncultured Beijerinckiaceae bacterium | reverse complement strand
CGCGCGGCGGGAAGTCTCTCGTTGCCCGCGTACAGGCGGAAGCGCGCGTGCCGGTGTTCGCGCATCTCGACGGCATCGTGCATGTTTATATCCATGCGGCGGCGGATCTGGAGAAAACCAAGGCGCTGGCGCTGAATTCCAAGATGCGGCGCACAGGCGTCTGCGGATCAGCCGAGACGCTGCTGTTCGACCGGGCTATTGCTGACACGCACATCAAGCCCATCGTCGAGATGCTGATGGCTGCGGGCTGCGAGGTGCGCGGCGACGAAGCCGTTCGCGGCGCAGCAGCGGGCGTTGTCGCGGCGACGCCGCAGGACTTTGGCCACGAGTTTCTGGACAGCATCATCGCGGCGAAGGTGGTGGACGGGCTGGATGCCGCCATCGATCACATCGAGCGTTTCGGTTCGCACCACACCGACATGATCATCACGGAGGATCAGGCCGCCGCCGAGCGCTTTCTGGCCGAAGTGGACAGCGCCATCACGGTGCACAACGCCTCGACGCAATTCGCCGATGGCGGCGAGTTCGGGTTCGGGGCGGAGATCGGCATCGCAACGGGACGCATGCATGCGCGGGGACCGGTGGGTGTGGAGCAGCTGTGCGCGTTCAAGTACCGGGTCAGGGGAACGGGGCAAACGCGTCCGTGAGGGTTGTGCTCCCCCGCCATGCTCCCGGCCTGCGCATCGGCCTTTTCGGCGGCTCTTTCAATCCGCCGCATGCCGGGCACAGGCTGGTCACGCTCACCGCGCTGCGCCGTCTGAAGCTTGACCGCGTCTGGTGGATCGTCACGCCCGGTAATCCTCTGAAGGACACAAGCCGCTTGCCGCCGCAGGCGGAGCGCATCGCCGCCTGCCGCAGGCTTATGCCCGAGCCGATGGTGGACATTACCGGATTCGAGGCTGGAATCGGCACGCGCTACACGCTTGAAACCCTGCGTTATCTCAAGCGGCGCTGCACTGGCGTGCGTTTCGTCTGGATCATGGGGGCGGATAATCTCATCCAGTTCCACCGCTGGCAAGGCTGGCGGGAGATCGCGCGGCTGATGCCGGTTGCCGTGGTGGACCGGCCTGGCGCGACACTGAAATCAACCGCGAACCGGGCGGCGCACGCATTGTCGCATGTCCGTGTCAGTGAACGTGATTTGCTGGGCCAGTCTGTTTCAAAATTGCCAAAAAGACCACGCTGGACCTTCATACACGGCCCACGATCCCCGCTCTCCTCGACAATTTTGCGTAATATGCACTGATGCCGCGGGAATCCGCCACAGTTCAGTCACGCATGTCCGGTTTTACATCCTTGCAAACCTACGTATCGCCGCCCCCGTCCAGCAGTGTTATCACAGTGGAACAGAACGCCCGAAAGGCAAAGCCGATGTCCAGGACGCCACTGCTTGACCGGGTTCATGTTCCTGCGGACACGCGCGATCTTACCATCGAGCAACTGAAGCAGCTGGCAGACGAGCTTCGGCAGGAAACCATCAGCGCGGTTTCCGTTACCGGCGGACATCTCGGCGCGGGCCTTGGCGTGGTGGAACTCACGGTCGCCTTGCATCATGTATTCAACACGCCGGATGACAAGCTGGTCTGGGATGTGGGCCACCAGTGCTATCCCCACAAGATTCTCACGGGACGCCGCAACCATATCCGCACTTTGCGCCAGCCCGGCGGTCTCTCCGGCTTCACCAAGCGTTCCGAGAGCGAGTATGACCCGTTCGGCGCGGCGCATGCCTCGACGTCGATTTCGGCGGCGGCGGGTTTTGCCGCAGCGCGGGACCTGAAGGGCGAGAAACGCAATGTCATCGCTGTTATCGGTGATGGCTCGCTCACCGGCGGCATGGCCTACGAGGCGATGAACAACGCGGGCGCGTCCAACAGCCGCCTGATCGTTATCCTCAACGACAATGAAATGTCGATCTCGCCGCCGGTCGGCGCATTGTCGAACTATCTGACGCGGCTTTTCACCGGCAAGACCTTCATGTCGCTGCGCGATGTGGGCAAGCGGGTGTCGAAGAAATTCGGCAAGACCATCGACGATGCCGTGACCCGAGCCGTGGAGCACACGCGGGGCTATATCACCAATGGTACGCTCTTCGAGGAACTTGGCTTCATCCACATCGGCCCGGTGGACGGTCACAATCTCGATTATCTCGTGCCGATCCTCGAAAACGTGAAGGCCATCCAGGACGGCCCTGTCCTGATCCACGTGATCACGCAGAAGGGCAAGGGCTACAAGCCCGCTGAAATTGCACCGGACAACTACCACGGCGTGGCGCGGTTCGACATCGAGACGGGCCAGCAGGTGAAGCCCGCGGCCAATGCGCCGAGCTATACCAAGATCTTCGCCAACAGCCTGATCAAGGAAGCCCGCAAGGACGACCGGATCGTCGGTGTCACGGCGGCGATGCCGACCGGGACAGGCATGGATGCGTTCGGCAAGGAATACCCGCACCGCATGTTTGATGTGGGAATCGCCGAGCAGCATGCCGTCACCTTTTCGGCTGCCATGGCGGCGGACGGGATAAAACCCTTCGTGGCGATCTACTCGACGTTCCTG
>CAXTUM010000572.1:0-2554 GCA_964247205.1 uncultured Beijerinckiaceae bacterium | reverse complement strand
CATCGGCCACGAGCGACCCCGCGCTGTGCTTCCCGGCATCGAACGGCTGGACATTCAATCCTATGATCGCCTTGTCCGGATTTTTGAAAAGCGACCATGACCCCGTGGTGAAATCCTGCAGGCGCGTACCGACCGCGAGGATGACATCGGCTTGCTCAGCCATGGCATTGGCGGCCGCCGTCCCTGTCACACCGACTGCACCCATGTTGAGAGCATGATCATCCGGCAGTGCTGACTTTCCGCCCTGCGTCTCGCAGACCGGGATGCCGTATTTTTCTGCGAAAGCTGCCAGCTGTTCACTCGCCCCGGAATACAGCACGCCACCGCCAGCGATGATGACGGGCTTCGTTGCGCTTTTCAGGGCCGCAATAGCACGGGACAGCTCTGCATGGTCGGCCCGGGGTCGGCGGATCTGCCAGATCCGCTCCGCGAAGAAGCTCGCGGGATAATCATAGGCCTCTGCCTGCACATCCTGGCACAACGCCAGCGTCACCGGACCACACTCTGCAGGATCGGTCAGAACAGCCATCGCGCGTGCCAGCGCGGGCATGATCTGCTCAGGCCGCACGATCCGGTCGAAATAGCGAGACACAGGGCGGAAGCAGTCATTGGCGGAAACCGTGCCGTCACCGAAATCCTCCACCTGCTGCAGGACAGGATCGGGGATGCGGCTGGCGAAGACATCGCCCGGCAGCAACAGCACAGGTAAGCGGTTGACATGGGCTAGCGCCGCCGCCGTCACGAGATTGGTCGCGCCGGGGCCGATCGAGGTCGTCACGGCCATCATGCGCCGCCGCATGCTTGCCTTGGCGTAGGCGATGGCGGCATGTGCCATGCCCTGCTCGTTATGGCCGCGATATGTCGGCAGATCGTCGCGCGCATGCCAGAGCGCCTCTCCCAGGCCAGCCACGTTGCCATGCCCGAAGATCGCCCAGCACCCGGCGAAGATGGGCATGATCGCGCCGTCGATTTCGGTCTTCTGTGCTGCGAGATAGCCCACCAGCGCCTGCGCCATGGTGAGGCGGATTGTGCCGCTCATTGTCTGTCTCCACCCCGGAAATTGCCGTTCATCATGCCCGTGTCCGCTGCCATGCGGCAACCAGATGCTCGAATCTTTCAGCCATGTCACCGACGGCGGCATCATCCGGCATCCGTCCGGCGAACCAGGCTTCCGCAGCCGTGGAGAAAAGCGTTCGTCCCACAGCGAAACCCTTGACCAGCGGAATGCCGGCTACGGCCTGAAATGCGGTTTCCAGTCGCCCCGCCGGAGCATCCAGACCTAGCACGACAATACCGCGGCAATACGGATCATTCGCCTGAATGGTTGCTTCAACGGCGCGCCATGCGGCCGGGCCGTCCTGCGGCTCCAGCTTCCACCAGTCCGGCTTGATGCCGAGCGCGTAGAGTTCGTGAAGTACGCCCGCCACTGTCTTTTCGCCCAGCGGACCATGTTGTCCGGCAATGATCTCGATCATCAGTTCGCGGCCAACCCTTCGCGTTGCCTCGAAGAGCGTCCGCAGTTTCTGCTGCTGCTCGCTCTTCAAGCTCTCCGGATCATCCGGATGGTAGAAACACAGGGCCTTGACGCAATGCGTCACCGGCCATTCCGCCAGCTGCGAGCCGATATCCTGCGAGTACTCGAAGCGAAGAGGCCGCGATCCGGGCTGCTCGACCGGGCGTCCGAGCCAATTGAAGGAATGTTTCGCGAATTCATACATCGCCTTGCGCCCGTGCCTCTCGTCGAGCAGCATGCCGAAGCCGGGGCGTCCTGCAGCGGCTTTTGCCGCCGCCTTCACCGCCAGCACCTTGAATTCGGCGATGCGTTCGACTGGTGCGCCCGCCTGTGCCGCCATTCGCTCAAGCTGGACACGGTGGTCGATGGCAAAGGCAATCAGCGAGGGCTGTGCCGTCCGCCGGGTCGTTGCCCAGTGCACGTGGTTGATCGCCTCGTCGTGGCGCAGGGCGTGGTGCCTGCTGCCGTGCTTCAGGAAGAACTGCAGTTCTGCGAAGGTCGGAATTTCGGGGGCGCAGAGGAGCCGCGACACGGCAAAGGCTCCGCAGGCATTGGCCCATGTTGCACAGGTCTGCGTATCTTCTCCGCCGAGCCACCCCCGGAGGAAGCCGGACATGAAGGCGTCGCCCGCGCCCAGCACATTGTAGACTTCAATGGGAAATCCCTTGCCGACGATGCCCTTTTCGAGATCGTCCGGGATCGCTCCGTCATAGACGATGCATCCCATGGGACCGCGCTTCAGGACAATGGTCGCCGATGATACTCCCCGAATGGCCTTGAGCGCGGCCAGCAACTCCCGTTCCCCCGAAGCGATGAGGACCTCCTCCTCTGTTCCCACCACCAGATCGCAATCTGCGAGCACGGACTGCATCTTCCGTGACACCGCTTCAGACGCGATATAGCGGTTGTCGCCATCGGCATGGCCCGCGAGGCCCCAGAGGTTGGGCCGGTAGTCGATGTCGAGCACCACCCGGCCTCCAGCGGCCGTCATCAGCCGTATCGCCTTGCGTTGCGCCGCGTCGGGGGCAGGCTTCGAGAAAT
>CAXTUM010000571.1:0-2556 GCA_964247205.1 uncultured Beijerinckiaceae bacterium | reverse complement strand
CTCGTAATCCGCCTCTTCACCATCCTCGACCGGAGTCACCGGGCCGCTCTTGCAGACCCAGCTGCCCTTCTGGCGCGTCCATGTCGTGAGCGCGATGCTCTCGACGAAGGCGGGCAGCTGGAAAGCCAGGCTGCGATCCGCGTTCAAACCCATGGAACCGCCGTCGAAGACGAGCTCGTCCTGCCCGCCGACCTGATTGACATAGATCAGCGGCAGGCCGCTTTCGGTAATGCGGGCGACGATGGT
Source organism: uncultured Beijerinckiaceae bacterium (assembly GCA_964247205.1). GTDB lineage: Bacteria > Pseudomonadota > Alphaproteobacteria > Rhizobiales > Beijerinckiaceae > JADCCX01. The sequence continues at coordinate 2,310 of CAXTUM010000571.1, read as the reverse complement.
GTTGAGGCGCTCCTCCAGACGTCCGCGCCGATAGGGTGAGCCATTGGGCACGATGAGGATTTCCGCACCGGTTTCCGCGAGGCATTCCACCACATCGGGACCCCAGATATCCTCGCAGATCGGGATGCCGATGCGCACGCCGTTGATCGACACCGAACCCGGCATGGGACCGGCATCGAAGACGCGCTTCTCGTCGAAGACGCCATAGTTTGGCAGGTCGTTCTTGAAACGCACGGCGGCGATCCTGCCGTGCTGGAGCACGCAGACCGCGTTGTAGACCTCGAAACCATCCTTCTGCGCGTCCCGCTCGCCGGGTTGGCGCTTGCCGATCATCCACGGTGTGCCGATGATGATGGCTGGGCCGCCGCTTGCGGTCTCCCGCGCCAGTTCATCGATGGCCGCACGGCAGGCATCGAGGAATGCCGGTTTGAGGATCATGTCATCGGGCGGATAGGCCGAGATGAAGCATTCGGTCAGAACAAGGATATCCGCGCCCATCGTGACGGCTTCGGCCCGCGCGGCGCGGGCCTTGGCGGCATTGCCCGCGATATCGCCCACGACGGGGTTGAGCTGCGCGATGGCGATCTTGAGCATGTCGGTCATGTCCGAGATGTAACGCCGGGCTTGGCCGATGGGAAGAGTGCAGGCTGTAAGACAGCCCACTGGAATGCGCAGAACGGAACGTAATACGCATTATCCGGATGTTAATTGAGATGGTCTATTTGAATCCGCGTTGTGTCTTCGTGGAGTGTGCTGTGGCGTCGATTTCTTCCCTTGCGGCTTCGTCCATTGCCCGCCCATCGCCACGCGATCTTCTTCAGCAGCAGCTTTCAGCGGAGATCAGCACGGGCAAGGTCAAGTCCGCTGACAAAAGCGCGCTTTCGACCGCCATCGACACCATTGATTCCAGCATCCGCAGCCAGCAATCGTCCGGCTCGCAGCCTACCCCTGCGGCTGAGCGCGGCCGCGGCAAATCGCTGAAAGATACGGTTGCCAGCCTGATCCAGCAGCAGGTGGACAGCGGTGCGCTGACGGCAGATCAGGCCTCCGAGCTCAAGCAGGTTTTCGCTGACACCTTTGCCAAACGTGGCGGCCCCGGCGGTCAGCCGCCTGAGGGTGGACCGGAAGGCGCAGGCGGTCCGAAGGGCCCGCCACCCGGTGGTCCGGGTGGCGCTGGCGGTCCCCCGCCACCGAAGAAGGATGATGGCGACAGCGATGACACGAGCGTCACGTCCAGCAGCAACAGCGCTGATCCCATCGCGGAACTGCTCAAGAGATTGCAGGAGGCCGCTGACCGTGCGCAGACCTACAGCGCAGCCGGTTCGGGCAGGAGCACGAACACCTCAAAAGCGCTGCTGATTGATGTCAGCGCCTGATCATATGAGTCTGGACATAGCCTGAGGCTATGTTTCAATCCAAAAAACACTTGTCGATCAATATATTGATTTGATCACCTCCTTGCAGCAGAACCCTCCGAAAGGAGTTTTGCCATGGGCCGCCATCTGACAGCTTGCAGGGAGACCGGGGCCCGGTGATCCCCGATCTTTGGACCGCGCTGACACTCGCCTTACAACTCGTGGCGTCTGCCGATGCCGAGCTTATCGAGATCGTGCGGCTGTCGCTTGTCGTCAGCGGCTCGGCCAGCATCCTCGCTTTCGCCATCGGGACGCCCTGCGGGGCCCTGCTCGCGGTCAGCGCATTCGCGGGCCGCAAGATCGTGCTGGTCATCGTCAATGCTTTGCTCGGGCTTCCGCCGGTTGTGGTGGGCCTTGTCGTTTATCTCCTGATTTCGCGCAGCGGCCCGCTGGGTTCGCTGGGCCTGCTGTTCACGCCAGCGGGCATGGTTCTGGCCCAGACCGTGCTGGCGCTTCCCATCGTCATGGCACTGACCCACAGGGCCGTGGCGCCGCTGTGGAAAGACCACGGTGATGATCTCACCATTGATGGCGCCAGCACGCTGCGCGCGATCCAGACCCTGCTGAACATGGCGCGGATCAGCCTCATCACCGTCTTCCTTGCCGCATTCGGGCGCGCCATCGCCGAGGTGGGCGCAATCATGATGGTGGGCGGCAATATCCGGGGCTACACCCGCACGATGACGACGACCATCGCGCTGGAAACCAGCAAGGGCGATTTGCCACTTGCGCTGGCGCTTGGCATGATTCTGATCGGGATCAGCCTGCTTGTGAGTGCGATGGCATTCTCGCTGGACCGGGAGAAGCGGGGGTAAGCCTTGCTACTGAAAGGCTGCCTCGCTGAGGCTCAGGAGCCTCCTCGAATGGCGCTAAATCTGCTCCTTCGATATTTAGA
>CAXTUM010000570.1:0-2568 GCA_964247205.1 uncultured Beijerinckiaceae bacterium | reverse complement strand
CTTCGTTGCCCGGCGCTGCTGCCGGCGCCGGACTCTCGCTGGCGCTCGCCTGCGATCTGAGAATCATGGTGCGTTCCGCCATGATGAAAACTTCCTTCGCAACGGTCGGAATGTCGGGCGACTTCGGTGGTACCTATTTCTTGACGCAGCTGGTCGGAACAGCTAAGGCCCGCGAGATGTACATGCTGTCGGAGAAGGTCAGTGCCGAGTCGGCTCTGCAGCTCGGCCTTACCAATTGGACTTGCGAAGCGGACGAATTAAAAACGATGACCCAAGACATCGCGCGTCGGTTGGCCCACGGCCCCTCAGTGGCGCTTCGTTCCATGAAGGAGAACCTGAACCGCGGCCTGTCAGCTGGCATGCACGAGTGTCTGGACGCAGAAGCCACACATCATGTGCACTCGGCGCTGACGCAGGACCACCGTGAAGCAGTCAAGGCCTTCCTGGAGAAGCGCCAACCCAGTTTCACGGGGCTTTAAAAGTGGAATCCACGAACGGACAGGGCGGATCTGCGCTTGATGCGCTCGATCGTGAGTTGGACATCGCATGGCGGGAGCTCACCGCAGTAGGCGCACGGTACGAAGTGGCCGGTCTAACGGTACGTGGCCACAACTTACGTCACTTCGTGAATGCTCCCCGCACGGTGCGCGAGTTCTGGCTGGCGACAACCGAATTCGGCGATAAAGACTATCTCGTGTTCGGTGAGGAACGAATCACATACGCGCAGGCACACCGACTGACTGCCTCCGTTGCCGCGTGGCTGCGCGCTAGGGGGGTTCTACCTGGAGAGCGTGTAGCCATTGCCATGCGCAACTACCCGGAGTGGATGCTTATTTACTGGGCGTGCGTTTCGACAGGCGTTGTCGTTGTCGGAATGAATACATGGTGGGCGCCAGAGGAAATGTCTCACGCCCTTCGCGATTCGTTCCCCAAAGTCGTTTTCTGTGATTCCGAGCGCTTGGCGCAGAGTGCGCAATGGTCCGCACCCACCACTGTTCTCGTTGCGGTTCGTACCGCTGTAGGCCAGGCAGAAGAGAAGGGCGCGGTAGCTTGGAGTGAGGTCGTTGCCAAAGCGGCCGAACTGCCGGCCTCGGACAGTGATCCCGATGATGACGCGTGCATCTTTTACACCTCCGGTACGACAGGGCTCGCCAAAGGGGCGCAGTTGACGCATCGAGGCTGTGTCACCACCTATATGAATCTCTCGTTCGTGAGCGAGGTGCACACGATTGCTGATGCGCGCGCGAGACTCGATGCCGACGGTGCGGCAGCGGCAATAGCTGCGCCGCGAAACACGCCGGTCGGGCTCGTCGGTCTGCCGTTGTTTCACGTGACAGCCAACAACTGCCTTGCCTATTCAGTGACTGCCGTCGGAGGCAAGCTTGTTCTGATGCGCAAGTGGGATACCGATGAGGCGCTTCGACTCATCGAGGCAGAGCGCGTGACCAACGTTACCGGTGTGCCGACGATGGTGCGCGATCTGCTGCGCCACAAGTCAGCGACCAATCACGACTTGTCGTCGTTGTTGGTCTTGAGCGGGGGCGGCGCTCCAATGCCTCCCGACATGGTGGGCCGAGTCAATGAGCTGGGCCAAGGAGTTCTTCCTACGACCGGTTATGGCCTGACGGAAACCTGTGGCGCCATCACGGCCACCATGGGGGCTTTTTATATGGCTCGGCCCCAAAGTTGCGGTCGATTGCTACCCGCGGTGGAAGCAAAGCTGATTGACGACGATGGCAACGTCTTGCCGCCCGGCGCCACGGGCGAGCTGTGCATCAAGGGTGCCGGTGTCATCAAGGGCTACATCAATCGTCCGGATGCTACCGCCCATGCGATCGTCGCGGGTTGGTTGCACACGGGTGACGTTGCCCGCATCGACGAGCAGCGTTATGTCTACATCCTCGACCGCAAGAAGGACATGGTGCTGCGGGGCGGAGAAAACGTGTATTGCGCCGAGGTCGAAGCCGCGCTGTACCGACATGAACCGGTAATCGAGGCGTGCGTGTTCGGCGTGCCCGACGAGCGCCTTGGCGAGGAAGTCGCAGCGGTCGTGGTATTGGCCGGCATCACCTCACTGTCCGAAGTCGAGCTGCGACGCAAGGTAAGCGCGCTGATCGCTCAGCACAAGGTGCCGAGGCATCTCTGGATGCGCACCGAACTGCTGCCTCGCAATGCGAACGGAAAGATTCTGCGCCGTGAGTTGCGGGATGCGTTCCTGAAATCCCATCCATCGGCCCTTCCGTCGGCCGACACTCAAGCGAGCACAAGGCATTCATCATGAGCACGAATTACGACCGCCGCGGCGAAGTTGCCTTATTGAGCCTGGCCAATCCGCCGGTAAACGGCCTCGGTTACGAAACGAGGGCTGCATTCATAACGGGCCTGGAACGGGCACTCGCCGATCCGCAGGTTTCCGCAATCGTCATCAGCGGAACCGGCAGGCTGTTTTCGGGTGGGGCCGACATCCGCGAATTTGAGCTGCCCAGTTCGACGAGGGAGCCCAGCTTGCCGTCGATGATTCGGGCGATCGAGGCGGCAGCCAAGCCTGTCGTGGCTGCCTTGCACGGC
>CAXTUM010000569.1:0-2596 GCA_964247205.1 uncultured Beijerinckiaceae bacterium | reverse complement strand
CTCGCCTTCCACCTCGTGGAAGCTGAAGACGCGGCTGTGGCTGTCCTTGCTGAACGGCAGCCCCGCTTTCACTGTGCGGAACTGCTCGCGGATATCGCCGTCCTCGCCCAGCGTGCGGTGAATGACCACCAGCGTCTGTTCCGGGTGATCCGCGCAGCTCTCCCCAAAGGCGAGTTCCTCGTCAGCAGCGGCCAGCGCGGTGCCGATGTCGGGCGCGCCGTGCTGCGCCACGAGATGCTCTGCGAGTTGCTGCACGGCTGACTGACGCTCCTCGCTTGTGGCGTGAACGACAACAGCAATGGTGGACCAGCCAAAGCTGCCAAGGCCGAGAAAGCCCGAGCGGAAGGCGATCTTGGGTTTTCCCTTAAGTGCGGCCACATCGGCGCCGAAGAACATGAACGAGCCCGGCACAGCCCATTCGCCTGGTTCGGCAGCGTGGTCGAAAGCGAAGGTGTCGGAGGGATCAAGCCGGATCGTGCGCAGGAGTCTGATGCTCACAGCTTGGGCTCCCGCGTCTCGGCGTCGAACCATTCCGCTTTTGCCAGTTCCGCCACAAAATCCTGCCGCTCCATCACATCGGGCTCGCCCGCAGGATGCACCAGCAGATCGCCGTTGGCATCGATGCCACGCTTCACGCCCGTGTCCTCGGGCATGCGCGCCAGCCATTCGCGGCCCACCCTGCGGAAGCCTTTTTCGGCCCAGCCATCGATATGCACCATCAGATGGCGGCAGAAGCTCTCGACCAATGCGCCGGGATCGATGTCCTCGAACCCCTCGACCTCCAGCGCCGTGCCGACAGCCCAAGTTCCGGGCTCCAGTGAAATGCCGCTGGCTGCGTTGCGGATCACGGCGGTGCGCATCATGCCGCCGAACACCAGCCATTCGGGCGGCTGATCCTCAGCAGCGCCGGCGGGCCAGGCCAGTCTGCCGCCGCCGATCAAACCGTGATCGAACAGCATCGCGCCAGGCCAGTGAAAGACGATGGGCTTCTCCGGGGGGCAATGCACGGCCAGCGAATCCGCCATCGCGCACATCCCGGCGTAGAAGGCGCGGCGCGCCGAGACCAGCGGCTCGTCCGGCTCCAGCACCACGGCGAACTCCACAAGATCGAAGCGCTTGACGAAAACCAGTGTGCCAGCACCGCGTCTTCCCGCGATCTCCTGTGCATAGACAAAGGCGTCACCGCCCTCGCGCAGCGCCACGAGATCAAAGCCCGGCGGCAGATCGAGGAGATCGCCTCCATCGCCTGCGCCAAAGATTTCGGGTGATGCAAGGGTGTCGTTCAAGCTGTTGGCCGCTCTTTGTCTTTTCACTGACCGCCCTTTATAGGGCTTCCAAACAAGGCGCAAACGAGAGCCGCCGGGAAACCCCATGGATATGTCCCAAACCACCATCGTGCTGTGCTCGTGCGAGGACACGATGAGCCCCGATGCGAAAACCGTCGGCAAAGCCTGCCAGGGAGCCACGATCAGGACAGCCAGTCATCTTTGCCGCACAGAAACCAGCCTGTTCGCTGATCTGGCCGCGAAAGACGGCAAACTGATCATCGGCTGCACGCAGGAAGCGCCATTGTTTCAGGACCTTGCGGAGGATAACGGACTCAACGCTTCACTCACGTTCGTCAATATCCGCGAGACGGCGGGATGGTCGAAAGAGGGCAAGAAGACGGGCCCCAAAATGGCAGCACTCATTGCTGCTGCCACCATCGGGATGTCGCCGGTCACGCCGGTGACTCTGCAAAGCAACGGCGTGGTGCTGATTCTGGGGCGGGACCAGACAGCAATCGACGTGGCGGCAAAGCTGGCGGGGCGCATGGACGTCACCGTGATCCTGCAATCACTGGATGGCATTATGCCGCCGCGCAGCGCCGAATTCCCGATCCGGCAGGGCAGGGCGCGCACTGCTTCCGGGTGGCTGGGCGCATTCGAGGTGGTGATCGACGGTTTCGGCGAGCCGGCAGTCTCGTCCCGCGCTGGCCTCAAGGTGGCCCGCACAAAGGATGGCCTGACCTCGCATTGCGATGTCCTGATCGACCTCACCGGCGGCCAGGCGCTGTTTCCCGCACCGGACCTGCGGTCGGGTTACCTGCGGGCTGATCCGGCTTCGCCCGCTGCTGTCGCGGAACTGCTGTTTGCGGCGGGTGATCTCACCGGCACCTTCGACAAGCCGAAATACATCGATTTCAAGCCAGATCTGTGCGCCCATTCCCGCTCGAAGATCACGGGCTGCACGCGATGCCTTGATCTGTGCCCGACCGGCGCGATCACGCCTGCGGGCGATCATGTGGCGATTTCGGCGGAAATCTGCGCGGGTTGCGGCGCCTGCGCTGCGGCGTGCCCGACCGGGGCGGCGAATTATGCGCTGCCCAGGCCCGAGGCGCTGCTGGGGAAACTGCGCGCGCTGCTCTCCACCTACCGCGATGCCGGTGGCAAGGACGCCATCGTGCTGTTCCACGATGCGGACCACGGCTACGGCCTGATCGATGCGCTGGCGCGCTTCGGCGATGGTCTGCCCGCCAACGTGCTGCCTGTCGAGGTGAACGAGGTCACGCAGATCGGCATCGAGGCGCTGGCGGCGGTGTTTGCCTATGGCGGTG
>CAXTUM010000568.1:0-2597 GCA_964247205.1 uncultured Beijerinckiaceae bacterium | reverse complement strand
GACGACTCTTGCCAAGCTGGAGCGCGAGTTTCTGCGTTATACCGACATTCTGCCCTGGAGCGATGCCATAGCGCCGCATTACGGAACATTGCGCGCTGCGCTCGAAGCCAAGGGCGTTACTATCGCCCCGCTCGATCTGATGATTGCGGCCCATGCGCTGGCGATCGATGCCACGCTCGTATGCGCCGATCGGGCACTTTCGATGATCGACATCCTCAAGGTAGAGGACTGGAGCGTCTGACGGCATCGGCCTGCTAGCCTCAAATATCCAAACCGTATTCTGCGCGGGCAACTCCGACCGCATATCAGCTTCTGTCCTTGATTGACGGACGTGTGGTCGCTTGCACCGCCTTCATACCCGCAAGCAAAAAACTGGCGCATTGCGCCTAAGGTTTCCATGAATGGAGCCTCCGTTTTTTGGCTGGCGCGCAGGCGGCGCACGGCCCTGTCATGTCCGTCAGGACATTTCGCCTGACACGATCAGGAGAAGCCACATGCAGAACATCGTCGAATTTCACATCATCGGACGGCTCGGTCGGATCGACCCCGCCAAGACCGTCACCCACATCTCGGTTGCCACCAATTACAACCGCCGCAAAGGCGAAACATGGAAGTCCGATCCGCGGTGGCACCGCGTCACCCTGTTCGGCAAATTGCGCAACCGGATCGGGCTGCACGGCCCGCGCTCCGCTGCGCGAAATGGCAATCAAAGGATACTGCTATGCTGGCCAGGAAACACTTGAACGGGTGTTGGCCATCGCTAACCGACACAAACGCTCAGAACAACGTGCCGTCGAATCCCCGTCCATTCGTGACGTTGCTGGGTTGAATTCCAACCTTCCGAATTGGCCGTTCTGCGACACTCGGCTCGTTGAGAATGAGGCCGCGCCGTTGCGGATTGCGACATTCGATTGAGCGCTCTGGCAGCGCCTCGCGGTGCCATGGCGGGTACGTTAGACGTCGATGAGCCATGGCTCGTTTTGAAGCCTGAGCATAAGGTCCATCCGGCTCCCGGCGTTAAACTTTGAAAGGATGGAAGAAACGTGATGTTCGATCGTGCGTGGTGACCGGACGAGGCGCTCGGCAATTTGAATGTTTGCCAGACCCTGGCTTAGAAATTCCAACACCTGTACCTCGCGATTGGTCAGGCCCATGGGATGAGACCGCGCCGCCTTATATGGTCCCCTTTTCGATTTGGCCGTGGGCAATCGAATTCCTCCGCTCAGCGCTCTTTCCCGGGCAAGTCTGGCAGCCGGAACAGCGCCGAGAAGTTCAAGGGTCGGCAGCGCTTTTGCTGCCCCCTGGGGAGTGGCGAGCAATGCAAGAGCGGCTTCGTATGGCAACCCGAGTGCTTGCCAAATCTTCGCGGCTCGTTCCGAATTGCCGTCCAGTTCGTCCTGGCGGTGCGCTACCATATATGCGCCAGGCCGGGGAAATGGTGCGGCTATACCGCAACGTTGCCACCACACAGCGAAAGAACCCAGATCCCACGGCGCCAACCCGTCAAGCCTGCCCGCGGCCATCGCATGCAGTTCTCTGCGCGCAGTTTGTAAATCCCCCTTCAGCCACGCCGACTCAATCACACCAAAACGCGCAGGAACGATATTCTGCTGCTCCTCCGTTTGTAGCGAATCGGTCATCGCTTGCCCGATCAAGGAGTCGGCATCGTCGCAGCCGAGCCGCATCCGAGTAATGGCGTAAACGATACGTGCAGGAAGCTTGGCAACAAGGGTCAAATGTGGGATTGTGAGAACGCCCGATGCAATGGTTTCAGCCTCGCGATAGCGCCCTTGCTCCATACGTAGTTGGGCTTGCCTGCCCAGAACATAATAGATTCCAAAATCGAGATCATGACGTGTACAGAACGCAATGCCTTCGTCGAGTATTCGTTCGGCAAGGTCGAAATCATGGCCAAATACTGCATATTCTGCATAGTTGACATAAACTCGTAATGATTGCTCGTGCAGGCCATGGGCAAGCGACAGGGCAAGGCTTTCCTCAAATTGGGGCTTGCCGCGCATGTCCCCCGAATAGACCAGCGAACTGGCTATGTTGTTTAACGCGTGGACTCGCGTTTCCATGTCGCCAAACGTCTCGGCCAGCGCCATTGCCTGTCGGCTAAGATCAATCGCCTCGGAAAAGCGGTCGTCGAACATCAGCAGCTGAGCGCGCACGGCCAGCGCCATTGCAAGCTCTTTGCTCGGTGGCTCACCCACAAGCGCTTCGATGGCCTCATCTGCATAGCGTACAGCCTGCTGGCCGTGGCCACGGAACCAATGTAGCCGCGATAACCTGCGCAGATTTCGGGCAACCTTGTCCTTACGTCCAAGCTCAGTCCACAATGATATGGCACGTTCGGTTGCGGAAATCACCGAGTCTTCGATTTCGAGGGCAAGGCCTGCCTCGTAGGCCCAATCTTCATTCAGTTGAGCCCGACATTCCGTATCCGCGTCGTCGGCGTATTGCATCGCCGTTGCCAAATGGGTCGCTGCTTCTTTGTGTGCGCCGAGTTTGGAGGCTTCGGCAGCAGCCATTGGAGCAAGCCTAGGCCGTGTTGACAAAAGACTTCAACCATAGCCGTGTTGCGGCGAGATTGA
>CAXTUM010000567.1:0-2601 GCA_964247205.1 uncultured Beijerinckiaceae bacterium | reverse complement strand
GCATACCGTGGCGCATGCCGAACTGGAAAATGCGCGCGAAGGCCGACTGGCTCGGCATGCCGACGACGAGGCTCTGCAGGATGCCGAGCTTCGGATAGGCCTCCATGACGCGCACGAGCTTCACGATTGTCACGCCCGACATCAGGCTGTCGGCGTCGAGCGGCAGCATAAGCTCGTACTCGCTGCCCCAGCGCTCGCAGAAATCGCGCACGTTGCCCGCCTTGTAGCCCGTGTTCTCGGTGCGGCGGCGATAGACCAGATCGGCGGGATTGCCCCGGCTCTCTTTCCACGCATTGAAAGCGGCTTCCTCTTTGTCAGCCTCATCCGTGCCGTCCGGCGTATCGGACAGCACGAACCAACCGAAAACCTGTCCTTGCCCGGTCGCAATGGTGCTCTCGCGGATGACATCGAAGCGCTTGAGGGCGCGCTCCGGGTCCTCGTTGCGCAGCGTCATGAAGACGGCGGTTCGGATGCGAATGTCGGCCTTGCTCTGCGCAGCGGCGAGATAGGGCGCGGTCTGGTGCAGCGGGTCCTTCGCGATCATCAGCAGCCAGAGGCCGATCACAGCGTTCCAGAAGCCCAGCACCGTCCACGGCAGGCCGATGAGGAAGCAGACGAACATGATCATATCGACGACAGACCAGCCGCCATAGCCCAGCACATCGGCCATCCAGTTCGCCATGAACAGATACGTCACGAGGTTGAGCGTCGCCACGAAAATGCGCCGCCACATCAGTTCTGCTGAAGATTGCAGGCCTGCGGGCGTGAGCGGGATGGCGGGGGTGCGCGACAGTTCGTTCGTGGTCATGGGCCGCATCAAAAAGAGGTCAAGTTGTCGTTGGTTAGCCCATGCGGCAGGGGAGGTGAACGGGGTTTGAATGGGGATATTTCTTCCCTTCTCCCTTGGGAGGAGGTGGCAGGCCGCAGCAAATTTATGCAGACTGCATAAATTTGTCTGCACGGCCTGACAGATGAGGGTGAACCACTGCATTCCGGGATTTGCCCTCATCCGGTCGCCAAGTGGCGACCGCCTTCTCCCGAGGGAGAAGGAGAAGTGGTGCCAAATTGCCAAACCTTCACCTCTCACTCTACAAACAACCATGTCCAGTTTTTCAACTACCGCCCGCGCTCTCTGGTACATCGGCGACGCCCGCGCCGAGATCCGGCCTGAGCCCCTCCAGGCGCTCAAATCCGGCGATGCCCTTGTGCGCACGCTCTGGTCCGGCATCAGCCGCGGGACGGAGCGGCTGGTGTTTCAGGCGCTGGTGCCGTCATCCGAATATGACCGCATGCGCGGGCCGAACATGGGCGGGAGTTTTCCGCATCCCGTGAAATATGGCTACCTCGCGGTGGGCGTGGTGGAGGATGGCCCGGCTGACATCAGGGGCAAAACCGTCTTCATCCTGCACCCGCATCAGGACCGGATCGTTGCGCCCGTGAGCGCGCTGACACAGGTGCCGGACGGCATTCCGGCACGGCGTGCAGTGCTTGCGGCCAACATGGAAACGGCGCTGAATGCCCTGTGGGATTCAGGCGCTGGTCCGGGCGACCGCATCGCTGTTGTCGGCGGCGGCGTGGTGGGCTGTCTGATCGCATTTCTGGCAGGGCAACTGCCCGGTGCCGATGTAACACTGGTCGATCCTGTAGCGAGCCGCGCCAGCATCGCGAAGGCGCTTGGCGTGGGCTATGCGCCGCCTGCGCAAGCGCCGAAAGACTGCGATGCCGTCTTACATGCCAGCGCCAGCCAGAAGGGCCTTGCCACGGCGCTGGAGATCGCGGGCTTTGAAGGCACCGTTGTCGAGGTTTCTTGGTTTGGCGACAAGGAGGTCGCAGTGCCCCTGGGTCGCACGTTTCACAGCGGACGGCTGAAGCTGATTTCGTCGCAGGTCGGCCAGATCGCTGCCAGCCGCCGCCCACGCTGGGATTACGCCCGGCGCATGGCGAAGGCGATGCAACTGCTGGGGGATGCAAAGCTGGATGTGCTGATCGGCGAGGAGATTGCGTTCAACGACGCTCCCGCAAGACTGCCGGAGGTGTTCTCAAGCGATCTGAGCGGTCTCGCGCCGGTGATCCGGTACACGTGACGGATGGCGGTCAAGGGATTTCACCCTTTTGCCGCCCAAGCGATCCAGCCCCTGCCCTGCCGCCAGCAGCAGAAGGATACCCCCGATATTGACGGCATGAGCCACCAGCCAGCCCATGCCGAGCAGGTCAATTGCTACACCGCCCGCCATTGACAATCCAAGGCCAACAATAAAGCAGCCGAAGGAATTGCGGCCGACGCGGTAGAGGGGCGTCAGCCCCGGACTCCGCAGCCAGGCATCAGCCGGGTCCACGATGCTGTAGGCGACATAGGCCAGCGCCAGGAAATGCAGCAGCCGCGTGGCGTGCAGCACGGTGATGGCATCTGCCGGATAGATCAGCTTGTTCAGCGCCTCCGCCCCGGCAAAGCTGGTCTGCACGCCCCAGAACGTGAGGGGCACGGATACAATCAGATATGCTGCGCTCAGCATCAGCAGCCACTGAATCTTGCGCTCCGGCGCTTTCAGCCAGCCCACACCGAAGGCGAACCCCAGAAAGAACAGGAACTGCCAGGCCAGC
>CAXTUM010000566.1:0-2605 GCA_964247205.1 uncultured Beijerinckiaceae bacterium | reverse complement strand
CCAGCCAATGTCACAAACCGGCTCTTTGCGAGCTTGGCGGTCAGCGCCTGGACGGTCGCTTCGCGTCCAAAAATCCGCGACTGGATAACAGGCAAGCTGAACTGACGGGGCGCCGCCGAATTCGCGGGCGCATTGAGGTCACCGCCCAGCGCAGCTACAAAGGCATATCCTCGTCCGGCAACGCTGGAGATGTAACTACGATCAGCCTGCCCATCCCTCAATTTCCGGCGCAAAGCAGATATATGAACACGGAGCGCGCCTTCGCCAACGATCACATTTGGCCAAACGCGTGCGAGTAGCTCCTCCTTGGCAATGACCGTGCCTGGCTGCTCCAATAAAACAAGGAGGATGTCCAGCGCTCGACCACCGACCTGAACTGGCTTGCCGCGCTCAAGCAGAACCCGCTCGCCCGGACGGCACTCAAATGGCCCGAATTGCAAAACACTGTTGATCACAAGTACCTCGGGTATTTCAGCGGTACCCCAGGACGCCCAAGAATGTGTCGCAAATGACCGGCAGCTTGCTATCCCTGAGCCAAAATCTATTAGATTATCAAGATTGAGATTAGGCTACGCTAGGCCTGCAAAGGAAGCAACCGCAGCGTTTGACGTTGGAGGATCACACTACGCCATTCACAACGGATGGCAAAAACAGTTTGTGACATCAGCGATCGTCGCTGCGAATTAAAGACGCGGATTGGAGGTTCAGGTCCCTTCGGCGGAAAACAGGATCTCCGCGAATTCAGCGATCGTCGCTGAACGGTCCCAATCGCGCTGCAATTCGCAAATCAATTGAACCCAGCTTGTGGGACGCGCCCCTGCCTGAACCATGCGTTGAAGCCCGGCACAATGCGCCTCCAGAGAGGTCCCGGCACTCGCATCGACAACCAGATAAACATCATGGCCGTGCTCAATGGCGTCCAGCGCTGTCAGGGCAACACAGCCTTCGGTCCATAAACCCGCAATGACCAATTTTCGCCGGTTTGTCGCGCTGACAGCTTGCACAAAATCTTCGTCTTCCCAGGCATTGATGGCAGTTCGATCAATGGGTTCAACGCTCGGGAATACATCTGCAAGTTGCCGGATCATCGGCGCATTTCGCCCTGATGCGACATTTGTGGTCGATATGATGACAGGCAGGCCGAATAGCTTGGCAGTACGCGCCACCGCGACAATGTTCGAGACGAGAACGCGCCGGTCCCGGGACGCTTCTGACATGATCTGGATTGGCTGAATGTCGATGAGCACCAACACGCAATTCTGGGGCGTGAGCAAATGATCCGTCGCCGGATTGCGGATCGTGGGGTTTGAAGCCATTTTAAAAACCTCCATGTTGCAGCAGACCACTGATCGGGCAGAGCCGACGGCCATTAGATTGTGACCATCGACGCCAGTCGGTTCGTTGTGCTGCCGCAGTCAGCTTCGCAGAAGCGTGGCGCGTCCAGATTGAGCTTGGCCTTGTGCGTGTCAGCGGGGACGTGGCCGACAACAGTGTTGGCCAACGGCATTTGGCATAGCGCTCATGCCGCTCCCTCCAATCTCGCCACGGACGTGGGTGTTCGCCGGAAGCTGATGGCCATCCGGTTGTAGATATTGATCAGGCCAATCGCGAGGGTGAGATCGCTGAGTTCCTTGTCCGAGAATTCTGCCTGGGCCGCGAGAAATGCCTCGTCCGGCACTTGATCCACAGCGATCAACGTTACGACTTCGGTCCATTCCAGGGCCGCTCGCTCCCGGGGCGTGAAGTAGGCTCCGGCTTCTTGCCATGCAGACACGAGCATCAGCTTCTCGACGCTCGCGCCTCCAGCGATCGCTTCATGAGTGTGCATGTCGATGCAATACGCACAGCCATTTATCTGTGAGGCCCGAAAATAGGCGACATCGACCAGCGGCTTCTCCAACCCACAGCGCAAAACATAGGCGTAGACGCCGTTTAGCGCTTTCATGCCGTCTGCGGCAAGGGTGTCATATGGCAAGCGCATGGTACACTCCTTCTCTGATTGACGAGTTGGGCGCGACCGGTGAGGCCTCAGCCCGATCACTGACGATGCTTGAACGAAAGCGGATGGGCCCCCTGGCGCACCGCGAGCATTGGGTCGGCCGGTGCGATACCAGGCGGCACGTTCAGCGGCGTGAAAAGGGTTACCTCATGATTGGCAGCGCTATCAGGCGCCATTCGATCAATGCGGATGCCCCCCAGTTTCACCAGCGTGCCGCTTTCTGGCCATGTGACCGAGGGATCTTGTGTTGCGTTGGAAATCTTGGTTGGCTCGCCGACGTTGGCGACGAAGACGACGAGCAGGCGTGCCGACTTCTTACGGCTCACGTTCTCCGTTAGAATATGATGGGCACCTGGCGGTTCGAACCAACCTTGTCCGGCGTGATAAATCTGCGAGAGTTCGCCCGCCAATTGGCTGCGCATCGAACCCGAGAGCACGTAGGCATAAACGAATGCGTTCCCATGCCGATGAGCGTTGGCTTTTGTTCCAGCTGCGAAGCTTACCTCAACGACCTTGAACGTCTTGCCGGCGACATTGGGGAGATCACGAGCGAAAACCGTCTTGATCTGTTCCGCGAGCACCGGCGCTGATCCGCCACAAAGTATG
>CAXTUM010000565.1:0-2618 GCA_964247205.1 uncultured Beijerinckiaceae bacterium | reverse complement strand
TTTCACCGCCGAGTCCGCCCGTCTTCCAGCCCTCATGGACGATGACGCAGCGGTGCGTCTTGCGGATGCTGGCAATGATTGTCTCCATGTCGAGCGGCCGCAGCGTGCGCGGATCGATGACTTCGACCGAGATGTTCTCGCGGGCGAGCTGATCCGCTGCTTTCAGCGCCTCGGCCACCATGCTCATCGTCGCAATCACCGTGGCGTCCATGCCGGCGCGCTTGATATCGGCCTTGCCGATGGGAATGGCGTAGGGAGCTTCCGGCACGGGCGATGGCTGACCGAGATAAAGCAGCTTGTGTTCAAGAAACAGCACCGGATTGTCATCGCGGATCGCCGCCGCCATCAGGCCTTTGGCATCATAGGGCGTGGAAGGGGCCAGCACGATCAGGCCGGGGACATGGGCAAACCATGCCTCCAGCGACTGCGAATGTTGCGCGGCCAGACGGATGCCGCCACCCTGCGGGCCGCGAAAGACAACTGGCACACTCGATGTGCCGCCCAGCATGAAGCGCGCCTTGGCCGCCTGGTTGACGATCACGTCCATCATCAGCGTGACGAAGTCGAAAATCTGGATCTCGACGATGGGCCTTTGTCCGGCAATGGCCGCGCCGACTGCTGCGCTGGCGATGCCCTGTTCTGAAATCGGCGCATCAAGCACACGTCCTGTGCCGAACCGTTCGATCAATCCGCGCGTTGCGCCAAAAATACCACCAATCTTGCCGACATCCTCGCCAATGATGAAGACGCGCTCATCACGCGCCATTTCCTGCGCCATCGCTTGGTTGATCGCCTGAAGGTAAGTGATCGCGCGTTTGCCGAGCTCGGGCTCGTTCTCTGGATGCTGCGGCGGGGCAAGAACCGCAAGTTGCAGCGTCTCAAACACAGGCTCGGGGCTGGCTTTACCGGCATCGACTGCGGCTTCCACCACCCGCTCGACGTCAATAGTGAGTGCCTCATAGTCCCCTATGGGCAAGGCCTTCTTGCTCTTCAGCTGCGTGACACAGCGCGCGATCGGATCGGTCGTTTTCCAATTCTCCTCCTCGTCCTCGCTGCGATAGCGCGGCAGATTGGCACGCATCGAGTGATCACCCCAGCGGTAGGTCATCGCTTCGATCAGCGTCGGCCCTTCGCCAGCCCGTGCTCGCGATGCAGCTTCGGACACCGCCTCGTAGACCTGCTCAATATCGTTGCCATCGATGGTTTCGCCCGGCACATTGTAGCCTGCTGCGCGACCCGCAACCGACCCGCCAGCGGTGACATCGGCGGATGCGGTCGACAGACCATACTGGTTGTTTTCGCAAAAGAAGATGAGCGGCAGTTTCCAGATCGCCGCCATGTTCATGGCCTCGTGGAAGATGCCCTCGTTCGCGGCTCCATCACCGAAAAAGGCAATGCCGATATCGTTGCTGCCGCGCTGTTTCGCCGCCAGAGCCGCACCCATGCCAAGGCCCATGCCAGCACCCACAATGCCATTCGCGCCGAGGATGTTGATCGAGAGATCGGCGATATGCATCGAACCGCCGAGCCCGCCGCAATAGCCATCCACGCGCCCCATCAGCTCGGCCATCATCCGGTCAAGCGAGGCACCTTTTGCGATGGTATGGCCATGTCCGCGATGATGCGTGATCAGGAAGTCGCTCTTCAGCAGCGCACGGCACGCTCCGGCGGCGATGGCTTCCTGCCCGATGGAGGAATGGGCCGTGCCCTTGACGACACCCTCATGGAACAATTCGATGGTGCGCTGCTCGAAGCGGCGGATTGTCAGCATCGTCCTCAGCAGCGCCTTGATATCCGCCGTCTGCAATGGCGCCACATTTCGGGCCTTGCGTTGAATGTCGGGCAGCTTCGCGGGCGGACGATCCAGCATCACTCAACCCACCGCCGCGTTCAGCACGGCGGTCGCCTTCACCTCGCAGATAATGCCGGGCATCGAGAAGGACGAGACGCCGAAGCCTGTCCATGTCGGATAGTTCGGCCCTGTGATCCAGCGCGCTTTTACCCGCATGAACAGAGCAAGGTCAGCGGGAAAGCCCATGAACCATGTCTCGAGTTCGATCAGGTCATTGAATGTCGCGCCGGCCGCATCAAGCACTTTCTTCATATTGATGAAGCACTGCTCGAACTGCGCTTCGGTTTCCACCACCACATTCAGGTTCTCGTCGCGGCCGACCTGCCCGGAAATGTGCAGGGTATCGCCGACCAGAATGCCGGGCGCATAGCCGAAGCGTTCGACGATGTTGTCCATGCCGGGCGGGATGATCATGCGGCGGGTGGCCATCGGTTCCTCCCTCAGTTGAGTGACGGAAGCCAAGTGGCGATTTTCGGGAACCACACCACGAGCGCCAGCCCGATGATCTGCAACCCGATGAATGGCCACATGGCAGAGAAGATTTCGTCCAGCGTCATGTCCTTGGGTGCGACGCCTTTCAGGTAGAAGGCGGCAGGCGCAAAAGGCGGCGACAGATACGCCACCTGCATGCAGATGTTGAAGAGCACGCCGAACCAGACGAGATCGAAGCCAAAGGCCTTCGCCGCCGGGATGAAGATCGGCATGGTCAGCAGCATGATGCCGATCCAGTCGATGAAGAAGCCGAGGAAAATCCAGACCGCCATCA
>CAXTUM010000564.1:0-2628 GCA_964247205.1 uncultured Beijerinckiaceae bacterium | reverse complement strand
GCTCCATGGCAGCAGCCGCAGCCATCTCTATCTGGCGGTGGACACGCTCACAGACGGAACCTGCGTCATCAAGATCCCGTCCATCGATCTTGGCGCTGACAAGGGCTATCTCAAGCGCCTCATGATGGAGGAGTGGATCGGCCGCCGGATCAACAGCCCGCATGTCCTGAAATCCCTGCCGCCGTCCGGCAAGCGCAACTTTCTCTATGTTGTCACGGAATACGTGGAGGGGCAGACGCTGGCGCAATGGATGATCGACAATCCGCAGCCCGATCTCGAAACGGTTCGTGGCACTGTCGAGCAGATCGCCCGGGGCCTGCAGGCCTTCCACCGGCTTGAGATGGTGCATCAGGACCTGCGCCCCGCCAACATCATGATCGACCGGACCGGAACCGTGAAGATCATCGATTTCGGCTCAACCAAGGTGGCGGGCGTGGTGGAGGCCCGGCCATCAGGCCATGCCGATGAAATGCTGGGTACGGTGCAGTATACAGCGCCTGAGTATCTGCTTGGTGATGGAGGCTCACCGCGCGGCGATCTCTACTCCTTGGGCGTGATTACCTATCACATGCTGACCGGAAAACTCCCGTACGGCGCTGATATGGCCAGGGCAAAGACCAGATCGCAGCAAAAGAAGATTCCCTATGCTTCCGCCATGGACGAGAACCGCAGCATTCCGGTCTGGGTTGACGGCGCCTTGAGGAAAGCCGTGCATCCCGATCCGTTCAGGCGGTACGAAGAAATATCGGAATTCATTCACGCGCTCCGTCATCCTGCCAGCGAGTTCCTGAACCCGCCGACGGTTCCGCTGATGGACCGCAACCCCCTGCTGTTCTGGAAAGGCGTCTCGCTGGTTCTCGCGCTGATCATCGTGGGGTTGCTGGCGCGCCGCTGAGCGCCTTGGCAGCAAACTGCCTCAACCGCCGACACCGGGCTGCAGCGCGTGGATATCGTCCACAACATGATGCGCAATCCGGGCCAGCCCATCGCGGCGGCCTGTGCCTGACAGCACGCCTACCCGCCAGCCGATACCGGCATCCTGCGCCGACGTCATGTCGGTCATGGAATCGCCGACCATCAGGATGGCTTCCGGGCTCACCGCGAAATGGCGGGCCAGATGAAGCAGTCCCGCGCCCGAGGGCTTGCCAGGAATGGCGTCATCACCGCAGACCATGGTCTGGACCAGATTGGCAATGCCCAGCATCGGCAGCGTGGCCATCGTCGCATTGCGGTCATCGCTGGTGAAGACGGCCAGCCTGAAGCCGCGTTGGCTGAGGCCCCGCATCCGGCCGCTCACATCACCGATGGGACGGATATCCTGCGGGCGCGGCAAGACCTCAATGGCTGGCATGAAGATGTCGCGCGATAGCCGTTCGGCCTCATGCCAGGAGACACCGTTCTGATAGAGCACGATAGTCGTGGCCATTCCGAGCTTGGCCAGTGTCGAGACGGCGAGCGGGCTTTCCGGGACGACGCTCTTGCCGTCCGCGCGAATGCCCAGCGTCGCGAAAAGCCGTGCCCTCAGTTCTGGCGAGCCTGGAGCCGCAGCCAGCACGGCTTCCACGGCATGCACGAGCTTGCCAGCCCAAAGCAGGTCAAAATCAACCAGCGTGCCGTCCTTGTCGAAGACGATGAGTTCGATGTCGCGTGTGGTTCCTGCGATGGTGAGCAGCGGCATGGGTTATACGTCGCTGGCGGGGTTCTCCCGGATGAAGCCCAATCCTGAGAAATAGACCACGCAGGCCAGCAGCACGCCTTTGACCGGCCAGCCCGGCATCAGGTCCTGCCAGAGTGCGGTTGCCGAAGCAGCGGCCCAGATCAGCAGCGCCGCGATGGTCAGGCCCCTGAGCCGCGTCACCCGGACCGGATGGACGAAGACCACCGGCAGGAACATCATCGCGGTCAGGACTGCCACGATTGTAAAAGACAGCACGGACGGCGGCCTGAAAATCGCGATGTAGAAGACGATGATGTTCCAGGTCGCGGGAAAGCCGCGGAACCACCAGTCATGCGTTTTCATCGTGGTATCGGCAAAGTAGAGCGCACTGCCGATGGTGATCAGCAGGCCCGCCGCCAGTCCCCACGGCTGCGCCATCACTTCGGGCCGGAGCAGCACGGCTGCCGGAACAAAGACGTAGGTGATGAAATCCACGACCAGATCGAGCGTCGCGCCGTCGTAGCGGGACGCCGTCTCCTCCACGTTCAGCTTGCGCGCCATCGGCCCGTCGGCGGCATCCACGAACAGTGCCACGGACAGCCATACGAAGCAGAGTGTGATATTGCCCTCAAGCGCCGACTTCAGTGCCAGAAAGCCCAGCGCCGCGCCCAGCGCCGTGAATACATGGACGCCGTATGCCATGACATGGAGCGGTGTGCGCTTCTGGAGTTTGATGCGCTTGCGCGCCGGATCCAATTTCACTGCATCCCCGTCAAAGTGCTGTCGTGCGCTACCAAATCCTGAACAACATCCAGAAAGGCCTTTATGTTCGCTAGCCTTCTGCGGTTTTCAAGACTAGCCACATATTCCGCAACACCGAGATCTGCATCGTGCACGATCACCGGGCTGAAGGCACGATCAGTACCCAGTTCGCTCTCGAAAATCACGCCGATGCCGAAGCCTGCCGCCAC
>CAXTUM010000563.1:0-2629 GCA_964247205.1 uncultured Beijerinckiaceae bacterium | reverse complement strand
CGCTGGAATGGCTCGAAGGCGGCCCGCGCGCATTTCGAGACCGAGGCGCATCCGATCAAGCTCAACATCGGCAAGATCGAGGGCGGCGACTGGGCTTCTTCGGTGCCGGCCTGGTGCCGGATCGATTGCCGCATTGCGGTCTATCCCGGCATCTCAGCCGCCGATGCCGCGAAGGAGATCGAGGCGCAGATATCGGCCTTCGCGCGCGGTGACCGCTATCTCGCCAACAACCCGCCGCATATCACGTGGAACGGGTTCTTCGTGGAAGGTTACACGCTTGAGCCGGGTTCAGAGGCAGAAGCAGCGCTGAGCCGTGCGCATCAGGCGGCTGCCGGCAAGCCGCTCGCGAGCTTCATGACGGCAGGCTATCTCGATGCGCGGGTGCATGCGCTTTATGACAGGATACCAACGCTGTGCTACGGGCCGAAATCCGAGAACATCCACGGCTTTGACGAGCGGGTAAGCCTGGCGTCGGTGAAGCGGATCACCGGGGCCATGGCACTGTTTGTGGCGGAATGGTGCGGGGTGGAGAGCGTTTAACCCGCCCTCACCCCTTCCAGCAGCGGAAACCCGCTCAGCATCTCCACGCCCTTCGCCACGCGCAAGACCAGATCCTCCCGGTGCGGCGGGCCGATGATCTGCAGGCCGATGGGCAACCCGTCACCAGCCAGCCCCACGGGAACGCTAGCCCCCGGCTGTCCCGTCACGTTGAACGGCCATGTGTAGGGCGACCAGTTGAACCATTGATCGCCGAAAGAGCCATCGCGCGGGACTTCGAGCCCGGCCTCAATGGCGGTGGTCGGCATCTGGGGTGTCAGCAGCACGTCGAAGCGCTGGTGATACTGGCGCATCATTTCGTAGAGCGCGGCGCGGTCCATCATGGCCTGCAGCACGTCGGTGGCGGAAAGTTTCTGGCCAGCCCGCGCGCAGGCCATGAAGCCCCTGTCGATTTCGCCGTGCTTGTCCGGCGGGATGATCTTCAGCGTCTGCGCGCAGCCTGCGTCCCACAGGATGCGCAGCGGGCCATAGGCGGCCTCGCGGCTGAAGCCCGGGTCTGCCTCCTCGACAATGGCCCCGAACTCGGTGAGGCGCTTCGCGGCGGTCTGTGTCGCTGCCAGCACATCAGGATGGAGCTTCTCGACGAAACCCAATGTGGAACTCCAGCCGATACGCAGGCCGCGCAGGCCCTTGAGGAGTTCCTCGCCGTAGTGCGGCGCAGGCTGACCATCGTGAAAGATGTCGCGGCTGTCTACCCCCGCCATGATCCGCAGCATCAGCGCGCCGTCCTCCACCTTGCGCGTGATCGGGCCGAGACGCGCCAGCACGCCGAAGGGCGAAGCCGGATAAGCCGGAACGCGGCCCACGCCGGGCATGATGCCGAACAGGCCTGTGAATGCGCAGGGAATGCGGATGGAGCCCGCCCCGTCGCTGCCGACATGGAACGAAGCAATGCCCAGCGCCGCCGCTGCCGCCGCACCGCCGGAGGAGCCGCCGGGCGTTCGGCTGGTATTCCAGGGATTGCGGGTGATGCCAGTGAGCTTGCAATGCGTTGCGCCGATCCAGCCGAATTCAGGCATCGTGGTCTGGCCGATGAGGATACAGCCCGCCGCACGCAGGTTGGCGACAACGGGCGCATCATAAGTCGCGGCTTCATAGCCGATGGTGGTGGAGCCACGTCTTGCGTGCCAGCCCTTTGTGGCAACATTGGACTTGATCGTGGTGACAATGCCATCGGCCAGCCCCATGGGCTCACGCTTTGCCCAGCGCCCCTCGGAGGCTTTCGCGCTGGCCAGCGCGCCATCGGCATCGACAATGGTAAAGGCATTCACAGCAGGCTCGAAGCGCGTGATGCGGGCGAGCGCGTCCTTCACCACATCCACCGGCGATAGCGTCTTTATGGAATAAGCGGCCAGCAGTTCCCTGGCGGACAGCGTCGATATGTCCATGGTCATCAGCCCCTTCGCAAAGCCTTGAACATAACGGCAGTCTTGACGGCTTGTGAAGCTCTGCGGCATCCATCAGCCATGATCCCCGTCACCGACCCTGATGAAGCCGCCGCATCGCTCGCCGTCCTGGTGCGCGCGGCGGACCAGATCGCGGGCTTCACGGGCGCAGGCATCTCGACGGAATGCGGCGTGCCGGATTTCCGCTCGCCGGGCAGCCCGTGGATGCAGAACAAGCCGATACCCTACGATGCCTTCGTCGCCAGCGCCGAGGCGCGGCGGGAGGCGTGGCGGCGCAAGTTCACGATGGATGATTCCTATGCAGGCGCGATGCCTGGGCGCGGCCATATGGCGCTGGCGACGCTGCACCACGCGGGGAAAATGCCGTTTCTGATCACCCAGAACATCGACGGGTTGCACCAGCAATCGGGATTGCCGCTGGATACAGTCATTGAACTGCATGGCAATGGCACTTTCGCCAAGTGCCTCGCCTGCCAAACACGCCATGAACTGGCGAATATCCGCCCGGTTTTCCAACGTGACGGCAAGGCGCCGCCCTGCATGGCCTGCGGCGGGATCCTCAAATCGGTAACGATTTCCTTCGGGCAGGCGATGCCCGAAGAGCAGATGCGCAGGGCGGCAAAGGCAACGCTCGCCTGCGATCTCTTTCTGGCCATCGGCTCATC
>CAXTUM010000562.1:0-2632 GCA_964247205.1 uncultured Beijerinckiaceae bacterium | reverse complement strand
CCGTAAGGATGGACCTGACAGCCTGAAGTCTCGGAAAGACAGACGGCAAGCCGAGTTCCTCATCAACGTGCTGGCGGAAGAACGGCCCGATGATCTGCTGGAGGCTTACGAAGATGCAATGTCCCGCGGTGCAAGGTGGCGAGAACGGCTGCAGTCAAGTCTGGCGAGAGCGGGCGTTGCAGCGGAGCGTCTGCGCGAGATCGGCGCAATCATCCCGCTACAATCGACCACAGGAACCTGAGGCTCACCAGCACCAGGAAAATCCCGAAAGCGACCTCCAGCTTCCGCTTCGGCAGCCGGTGCGCCAGCCGCGCGCCATAAGGTGCCACAAGCGCACTTGTCGGTGCGATCAGCAGCAGGCCGATCAGCGAGACAAAGCCGATCGACAGCGGCGGCAGCACGTCCATCTTCGGCCAGCCCGCAATCATGAACCCGATGGCCCCGGGCACCGAGATCAGCACGCCCAGACCCGATGATGTGGCAATCGCCTGATGGATGGGCTTGTTGTAAAGTGTCATGAACAGGTTCGCGAGTTGCCCGCCGCCGATACCCATGAGCGAGGACAGCAGGCCAATGGCGGCGCCATAGGCCTTCATCACGAAACCCGTCGGCATCGTGTCACCCAGCTTGCCCCAGTCCGCCGCGAACAGCAGCTTGGTTGCGGTGAGCGTGGCCACGCCCACGAAAACCAGCTTGAACAGGGCGGCAGGTGCAAACCGCGCGAGATAGCTGCCGACGAGCACGCCCAGGATCACCGGCACAGCCCAGAGCTTCAGCACATCCATGTCCACAGCGCCCTTGGCATAATGCGCGCGGAAGGACTGGATTGAGGTCGGAATGATCACGGCAAGCGAGGTGCCCACGGAAAGCGGCATGCGCAGTTCCTCCGGCACATTCATCAGGCCGAAGACACCGAAGATCACCGGCACGATGGTTGCGCCTCCGCCGACACCGAAAAGGCCCGCGAGCAGCCCCGTCGCCACCCCGCCCGCGAGCAGGCCGACGACGACGAAACCGAGTTCATTCAGGGGAATTCCGAACATGATGCCTCTTGGGGTTGGGAGAGGCGTTAGCGGGAAATGTCCCGCAAGCCAATGCAAACCAGTGTCATTTCAGGAAAGACACCAGTGCTTCCAGCAAGGCCTCCGGTGCCTCCTCCGGGATATAATGCCCGCTCGGCACCGCCGCGCCCCGCACATCATCCGCCCATTCCCGCCAGCCCGCGAGCACATCGAAGCATTTGCCGACAGCCCCATCGCTGCCCCAAAGCGCAAGCATCGGGGCCATGATTTTCAACCGGCCGAGTTCCGCCGCATCCTGCGCCATATCGACCGTCGCCGACGCCCGGTAATCCTCGCATGCCGCGTGGATCGTGCCGGGCAGGCTGAAGCATCGCTCGTATTCCGCAAACGCCGCCGGGTTGAACAGATCAAGACCCTTCGGCCCCCGGCTCATGTGCTGGCGGATGAAGAAGGACGGATCCGCGCCGATCATCGTCTCCGGAACCGGCGCGGCCTTGATCAGGAAAAACCAGTGCCAGTAGGCGCGGGCGAAGGCGTCCGATGTGTTTTGGTACATGTGCAGCGTCGGCGCGATATCGAGCACAGTGAGCGTCTGCACGGCGTCGGGAAAATCCAGCGCCATCCGGTGCGCAACCCGCCCTCCCCGGTCGTGGCCGACGAGATGGAAGCGGTTGTGGCCGAGAGAACGCATCGCCAGCACCTGATCGCGCGCCATCACGGATTTGCGATAGGGCGAATGCTGGGCATCAGAGACCGGCTTGCCGCTGTCGCCATAGCCCGTCAGGTCTGTCGCCACCACGGTGAAGCGTTTCGCCAGTTCCGGCGCGACTTTGTGCCAGATCGCATGGGTCTGCGGATAGCCATGCAGCAACAGGACAGGCGGTCCGGACCCGCCGGCGACGCCGTGGATCGTCACGCCGCTGGCGTCGATGTCGAAGGTTCGGAAGTCCGGGAAGAGAATGAGGTCGGCGAGGGTGCTCACTTTCCCTTCTCCCGCCTAGCGGGAGAAGGTGGCGGAGCGCAGCGACGCCGGATGAGGGAAGTCCCACTCGCCGCTGCCCTCATCCGGCGCTTCGCGCCACCTTCTCCCGCAAGCGGGAGAAGGAATATCGGGCTGCCCCTCATATCTCCCCCGCCAGCGCCTTGCCCGCATCCGAAGTCGAGAGCTTGCCGCCCAGATCGCGTGTCCGGCCCTTCTCGCTGGCCATCACGCGCTCTATCGCCGCCACGATATCATCATGCGCCTGCTGCTCGCCCAGATGCTGCAGCATCATCGCGGCGGACCAGATCTGGCCCACGGGATTGGCGATGCCCTGCCCCGCGATATCGGGCGCGGAGCCATGCACCGGCTCGAACAGAGAAGGCATGTCACCCGTCGGGTTGATGTTGGCGGAGGGCGCGATGCCGATGGTGCCTGTGCAGGCCGGTCCCAGATCGGACAGGATATCGCCGAACAGATTCGAGGCCACCACCACGTCAAACCAGTCGGGATGCAGCACGAAATGCGCGGTCAGGATATCGATGTGGTACTGGTCCACCTTGAGATCAGGATAGCCCTTCTTCATCTCCGCCACGCGCTCGTCCCAGTACGGCATGGTGATCGAAATGCC
>CAXTUM010000561.1:0-2632 GCA_964247205.1 uncultured Beijerinckiaceae bacterium | reverse complement strand
AGACCATGACCACGTTGCCATAGAGTTCCACCCCGTAGTCGCTCATCAGGAGAAGCGAGATATCCTCCACGGGCACGCCGCGCGCCTTGATGTTGATGAAGGATGAGTTGGAGAAGCCGAAGACCGCATCAACCTCGCCCGAAGCGAGCATCGGCTCGCGCACGGGGAAGCCCACGTTCTCGAACTTCATGGCGCTGTCATCGAGCTTGTTCACAGCCTTGAAGATCGGCCACTGGGCATAGGCGGCATCAGCCGCGGGAGCACCGAACTTCTTGCCTTCGAGACTCTTGATATCGGTCGTGACGCCGCGCGACTTGCGGCCCACGATGGAGAAGGGCGGACGGTCATAGACCATCATCACGGCCTTCACGTCGACCGTGGGGTTCTCGTCACGAAAACGGATGAGCGAGTTCACATCGCCAAACCCGATGTCGTAGGTATTGGACGCCACGCGCGGGATCGCCTCGCGCGAGCCGTTGCCGGTGTCGATCGTGAGATCGATGCCTTCCGCCGTGAAGAAACCCTTGTCGATGCCATTGACGAATAGCGCCGCCGGTCCTTCGAAGCGCCAGTCCAGCGTCATGCGGATCTTGGTCGGGGTCTGCGCCAGTGCGGGCGTGGCCAGAGCAGCGGCGGCAGTGGCGGCCAGCATGGCGCGGCGGGTGAGATGCAGCACGGGACTTCCTCCTGGAATTGAAACAACGACTGCCGTTAGTACCTAGCGCATGAACGGGCAATGGCTAGTGCGCTGAAAACCATGCAAAATCTGCGCCATCCAGGCAGTTTCGCACAATTCTTTGGGCAGCCCTTGAAATTCCCTGGCAATGCGCCACTTCCAATTCCGTCACTACCGGGCCCCTCTGACGCGCTTTCATGCGCGTGATGTCGGCATTGACATCGTGAAATCAGGCCCGTTCGACAATTTAAAGCACACGCACCCACGATAGGCACAAGCTTTGAAGCAGATGACGGGCCGTCTTTGAAGGATGGCAAGATGCCGGCATTTTTTCTGATGGAATGGCTCGATAAACCGGTCTGGATGTGGATCGGCTTCATGGGTATCGTGGGGGCACTTCTCGCCTTCGATCTCGGCGTCCTCAACAAGAAGGACAAGGAGATGGGCATTGCCGAAAGCCTTTGGCTTTCCGCGTTCTATTTCACTGTTTCCTGCGTCTATGGCGCCGCCGTCTGGTGGGCCTATACTTCAGGCGCGATCAGGACATCCGACGGCGTGCACGCCGGTATCGCTTTCTTCACCGGCTTCTTTATCGAGAAGGCGCTGTCCATCGACAATGTATTCGTCATATCGCTGATTTTCGGCTTCTTCGCGATCCCGCGCAAATATCAGTACCGCGCGCTGGTCTGGGGCATCCTCGCGGTGATCATCCTGCGCGGCCTGATGATCGCCATCGGTGCAGAACTGGTCGAGCGCTACAGCTGGATCCTGTATTTCTTCGGCGGATTCCTCGTCCTCACCGGCATCAAGATGCTCTTCGTGCCCGAGGGTGATCCGGACATGGCGAAGAACCCGGTGGTGAAATTCTTCAAGAAGCGCATGCGGGTGACGGATGAACTGCACGGCCAGAAGTTCTTCGTGCGCCAGCCCGATCCCGCCACAGGCCAGCTGGTGCTATGGGCAACGCCGCTGTTCCTGGCGCTGGCCGTGATCAATGTCGCGGATATCATCTTTGCGGTGGATTCAGTGCCCGCGATCTTCGCCATCACGACGGATACCTTCATCGTCTACACCGCCAACATCATGGCGATCCTTGGCCTGCGCGCGCTCTATTTCGCGCTGGCCGCGATGGTGCACCGCTTCCACTATCTGAAATATGCGCTCGCCCTGGTGCTGGTGTTCATCGGCCTCAAGATCTTCTGGAACCAGCTTGTCGGCAAGCTCGACCCGGCCATTTCCCTGGGCGTGACGGTCGCTCTGATCGCAGGCGGCGTGCTTTTTTCGCTCTGGAAGACGAGAGGTGCAGCTCCGCACTCCTCGGACGGCATCGCTTGAGCCGTTCACCCGCGATGCGGCGTTGCATGATGGCAACACCTGTCAAATAGCGACATCGATCACCGCCTTTCCGGGAGGGGCGGTGATTGCTTTTTTGAATGCCTCATGAGCAGTTCATGCCTAAACCATCGTCACAGAAACGATGGCATCAAGGGGCGAACATGTTCAGGAAATCTTTGGCCGCCGGCGTGTCGCTGGCTATTCTCGCGATTGCCAGCCAGGCGCAGGCGCAACAGTTCAACCGGGCGGTTGTCTTTGGCGACAGCCTTTCGGACAATGGCAATCTTTACGCCACGACGGGACAGCCGCCCGCACCCTACAACCAGCGCTTCTCCAACGGGCTGGTCTGGAGCGAGTATCTTTTCGGCAGCGCCTCGGGCTTCACGACCACTGGCCCCGCAAACATCAACACCGGAAATGTCAATTTTGCGTTTGGCGGGGCTCGCACGGACACTGCAGCGAATTCCAACGGACCCATTCCTGACACGTCTACGCAGATCGGAGCATTCGCGCTGCGCGGCGGGATATTCCGGGCCAATGACGTGGCGACGCTGTGGGGCGGCGCGAACAACCTTTTCCAGGGCATTCCAGGTGCTGCGGCCAACCCTTTGACGGCAACGG
>CAXTUM010000560.1:0-2640 GCA_964247205.1 uncultured Beijerinckiaceae bacterium | reverse complement strand
ATCGATAACGTGACTCAGACCATCGACGACGGCATCTGCATGACCGCGACGCTCGATATCCTGCGGGCCATAGCCAAGGACGAAGGCCCGCGCTCGGCGATCCTGGCACTGGGATATGCGGGGTGGAGCGCCGGGCAGCTTGAACGCGAGATTGCTGCCAATGGCTGGCTGCATTGCGAGGGTGATCCCGATCTGCTGTTCAGCAATGATCTTGAGAGCAAGTACGACCGCGCCCTGAAAAAGATCGGCATCGACCCTGTGATGCTGTCGAGCGATGTGGGGCGGGCCTAAGCCGACTGCCCGAACCGGTATTCCGTCAGCTGGGTATAGACCTCCCCGGGCCACAATTCGGCATTGGTGAAATGCGGCCTGTTGGGACTGTCGGGGTAAACCTGCGGTTCCAGGCAGAACCCGCCGTATCCACCGTACTGAACGCCGCCCAGACCCTTGGGTTGCACGTTTATTTTTGCACCATCATAGAACTGCACGGCAGGCTGGTCGGTCCAGCATTCCAGCGTCAGCCCGTTGATCTTGCTTTCGACGCGGGCGCAGCGGCCAAAGCCTGATCCGGAGCGCACGAAATTGCCGTCGAAACGCAGGCGCTCGCCATCGGCGGCCTGCCCCATAGGCTTCGCCTTGCGGTAGTCGTAAGGCGTCTTCGCGACCGAGATGACCTCGCCCGTTGGAATCAGATCCTTGTCGGTCGGCGTGCGGAAGGACGCATCGAGCGTCAGCAGATGATCCTTGATATCTGCCGATCCATCGAGATTGAAATAGGAATGGTGGGCGAGGTTGACAATGGTCGGCTTGTCCGTCGTAGCGGCAAGCTCGACGCGCAAGGTGGCAGGCTCCGCCAGCGTATAGGTGCAGGTCGCGGTCAGAGTGCCGGGATAGCCGTCGTCGCCATCGGGCGAGACAAGGCCGAGGGTAACGCTATCGGACGTGGCCTTCAGGATCGTCCAGAGACGCTTGCCAAAACCATTCTGGCCGCCGTGCAGATGATGTTTCGGCTTGCCGCCGGGTCCGGGCGGGTCATTCTGGTTCAAGGTGAGTTGCACCTTCTTGCCGTCAATTCTGAACGCTCCCCGGTTGATTCGGTTGGCGAAACGGCCCGCAATGGCTCCAAAATGCGGGGAATGCAGCGGGTAAGGCTCGAACGTGTCGAAGCCCAGCACGACGCGCTGGCTTTTCTTGCCAAGCGGCACCTGCATGTCGCGCAGGACCGCTCCCCAGGTCATGATCTTCGCGGTCGCACCCGCCTTGTTCCTGAGCGCGATTTCCTCGACCGGGCGGCCTTCGAATGCGCCGATGACGGTGACGTTCTTCATCTCAGTTCAACCTGCTGCCGGTGCTTGCATCAAATACATGGATCGCGGAAGGCGGCACGGAGAAGCCGACCTTTCCTGCGCCCTGCGCCGCATGGGACGCCTGAACCTGCAGGATGATCGGCTGACCCGCAAACTTGCCATGCAGCAGGCGCGTCGCGCCAAGCTCCTCGACGAAATCGATATCGACCGTCAGGCTGCGGTCACGCGCATCGGCCACCACCACGTCTTCGGGCCGCAGACCGATGGTGACTTTTGTTCCATCGGCAATCCCGGCAGGCAAATCGGGCGCGGCCAGTGTCAGTTCTCCCACGACCACATGACCGCCCTTCACCTCGCCCGCCAGCATGTTCATGGGCGGCGAACCGATGAAACTGGCGACGAACGTCGAAGCAGGCCTGCGGTAGACCTCCGTCGGCAGGCCGATCTGCTCAACGCGCCCGCCGTTCATCACCACGAGCTGATCCGACAGCGTCATGGCCTCCACCTGGTCATGCGTCACGTAGATCGAGGTGACGCCAAGCTCACGCTGCAGCCGCTTGATCTCGACGCGCATCTGCACGCGCAGCTTGGCGTCGAGGTTGGAGAGCGGCTCGTCGAACAGGAAAACCTGCGGCTTGCGCACGATGGCGCGGCCCATGGCGACGCGCTGGCGCTGCCCGCCGGAGAGCGCCCGCGGACGGCGGTCGAGATAGGGTTCGATGGCGAGGATGCGGGCGGCTTCCTGCACCCGCTTGTCGATCTCGTCCTTCGGCGTCTTCCGGTTCTTCAGGCCGTAGGCCATATTGTCGTAGACGCTCATATGGGGATAGAGCGCGTAATTCTGGAACACCATCGCGATATCGCGGTCGGATGGCTCGACATCGTTGACGACGCGCCCGCTGATCGAGCAGGTGCCGCTGGAGATGGTTTCCAGCCCGGCCACCATGCGCAGGAGCGTGGACTTGCCGCAGCCGGACGGGCCGACAAGTACGGTGAAGGAACCATCCGGGATGTCGATTGATACGCCCTTCACGGCCTCTATATTGCCGGCATAGACCTTGCGGATGTTGTCGATCTTAACGGTGGCCATCTACTTCTCCTGCTCCACCAGACCCTTGACGAATAGCTTCTGCATCATCACCACCACCATAACCGGCGGCATCAGCGCCAGCACGGCGGTGGCCATGGCGAGCTGCCATTCCGTCAGTGCGTCCTGGGTGGTGATCATCTTCTTGATGCCGATGACGATGGTCTGCATCGAATCCTTCGTGGTGATCAGCAGCGGCCAGAGATACTGGTTCCAGCCATAGATGAACTGGATCACGAACAGCGC
>CAXTUM010000559.1:0-2641 GCA_964247205.1 uncultured Beijerinckiaceae bacterium | reverse complement strand
CCAGTGCCTCACGCACAGCGGCTTCGACAGGCTCCAGGCCATCGGTCAGTACGGCTGTCAACGGCGGTCAGATTCCAGGCCATTGGGGCGGAGTAAAAGCAGGCCACTGTGACGTGGGCCTGACGATATGAAGAGGGCCCCGATCGGGGCCCTCTTCATATCGTTGCCGTCATTGATCAGGGAGCGGTGATCTCGCCGGTTTGCGGGTCGACAATCTGGGTGGCCTGCTTTTGCTCCGCCCCGCCAGCACGGCGTCGGGCGGACTGCTTGAGGCGGTAGCTGTCGCCGTTCATGGCCAGGATACTGACATGGTGCGTGAGCCGATCGAGCAGCGCGCCGGTGAGCCGCTCGGATCCCAGTACCTGTGTCCAGTCCTCGAACGGCAGGTTGGATGTGACGATCGTCGATCCCCGCTCATAGCGCTGCGAGAAGGTCTCGAACAGCAGCTCAGCGCCGGTGGGCGAGAGGGGAACATAGCCCAGTTCATCGACGATCAGCAGCTTCACCGCCGCAAGATCGCGCTGCATCTTGAGCAGTCGCTTTTCGTCCCTCGCCTCCATCAGTTGGTTGACCAGGGCAGCGGCGGTCGTGAACGCGACCGTGAAGCCTTTCTGGCAAGCCGCCAGTCCCAGCGCGAGCGCCACATGGGTTTTGCCGGTGCCGCTGTTGCCCAGCGCGATGATATTTTCCCGCCGCAGGATATATTCGCAGCGCGCCAGCTCCAGCACGAGCATTTTGTTGAGGCCTGGAATGGCCGTGAAGTCGAACGTGTCGAAGCTTTTCACCGCCGGGAACCGCGCAGCCCGGATACGGCGCTCCACGGTGCGGCGCTCACGATCGATCAGCTCAAGTTCGATGAGGCGAAGCAGGTATCGGCTATGATCGACCCCGTCGCGTGCACATTCACGCGCCAGCTTCTCATATTCCCGCAGCACAGTGGGGAGTTTGAGTTGCTTGAGATGATGCGCGAGCAGGACCTGCGGCGTCCCCGCCATGGTGCCGGTGGGCATCTTGTTCTCTGCGATCCGGTTCATGCCGCCAGCCCCGGCACGAGCGCGGCATAGTCGGCGGCACGCGTCGTCTTCACCTCCATTTTAGGCAGATGGGGATAGGCTGCCAGGTCCAGGCGGGCGGGCCGCCGTTCGATGCGCGCCAGCGCGATCTGCTTGACCGCGTCGAAGCCGATTGCGCCGATACAGATCGCCTCGTTCACCGCAAAGGTGACGATCTCCATCGGTATCGCCTCTAACAGGCGCAGGATCTGGATGAACTCGCGCTTGCCCTTGTTGCCCATACGCGCCTCAAGGAGCTGACGCATATGCTGGAACGCTTGCGGAAGGGCCCAGTCCTGCAACGCGGCGGCCTGATCGAGCGCATTGGGCTTGGTCTCGATCAGCGCCAGATAATGCAGCGGGTTCGCTACGAACATGGCCTCACCATAACAGCGGGCATGTCGGGCGATCTCCTGATTGCCGCACAGGATGACGACTGTGTCGACGAAGCCCTTCACCATGACATCCTGGAAGCCGTACCGGGTTGGCACCGAGTAGTCGTTGGTCCGGTAGCGCACCAGGGCGGTCGACGATACGCGAGCGACCCTGGTATCGCACGGCTCGAACTGCCCTGCTGGCAATGCCCGCATCGTTGCCAGATCGGCCAGAAGCCGTGTGCCGATCGTATCGCTATGTCGGCCAGCCCGCTCTTCCTGACGGGCCCGGCAGCGACCCAACAGCTCATCATTGAAGTCATCGAAACTGGGCGCATGCGGGATCGGCACCATGAAGTGCGATCGGGCGTGCTTGACCAGGCCTTCCACCTTCCCCTTGTCGTTCCCCTTGCCGGGCCGACCAAAGCGATCGGTAAAAAGGTAATGGCTGACGAGCCCGGTGAACGCGCGTGTTCGCTCGCGCTTCCCATCCCCGCAGATCCTGGCAACCGCGATCTTCGTGTTATCATAAAGGATCGACAGCGGCACGCCGCCGAAGAAGGCGAACGCCGATACATGGCCGTCCAGAAAGGCCTCGGTGGTCTCCGCCGGGTAGGCCTTCACGAAGCAGGCATCCGACTGAGGCACGTCCATGCAGAAGAAGTGGATCTTCCGGCGAACGCCGCCGATCACTCCCACCGCTTCACCAAAATCCACCTGTGCATGTCCTGGCGGGTGCGCCAGCGGCACGAACGTCTCGCGTCCCCGCGCCCGGCACAGCCGGACATAATCCTTTACGACAGTGTAGCCACCGCCAAAGCCATGCTCGTCGCGCAGACGTTCGAATATACGCTTGGCACTATGCCGCTGCTTCACAGGCGCAATGCGATCCGCTGCCAGGATCGCGTCAATCACTGGCAGCAACGGTCCCAGCTTCGGCTTCGCCACAGGCTTGGTCCGCGTGTACCCAGGCGGCAGAGAAAACCGGCACATCTTCGATATCGTCTCGCGGCTCAGTCCAAAGACCTTCGCGGCCGCGCGCTGGCTGTTACCTTCAACAAAAACAAAGTGCCGAACGGCGGCGTAGCTCTCCACGGCAAACATCCCCGGCCACCCCCTTAAAAGGAGCAACCTATCCAATGGCTGGTTTTTAAACCGCCACGCTCAGCAAATCGCTGGCGTTCCATTGGCCTGGTTTGTCACCGCCCTCTACAC
>CAXTUM010000558.1:0-2642 GCA_964247205.1 uncultured Beijerinckiaceae bacterium | reverse complement strand
AGTGCGATCACCGCCACGAGCACGGGCACGATCACCACGAAGAGCGCGTAGCGCCCGCTGTGGCTGTCGGCCAGTGAGGTCTGGATCGGCAGGTTCACCGCGGCCAGCAGGTTCCCGAGCTGGTACGTCACGCCGGGATAGAAGCCGCGGACCTCGTCCGGCGAGAGCTCGGTGAGGTGCGCGGGGATCACGCCCCAGGCGCCCTGCACGCAGACCTGCATCAGGAACGACCCGAGCACGAGCATGCCCGCAGTGGTCGACAGCGCGAAGAGCGGCGCGATCGGCAGCGCGAGGACGACGCAGAAGGCGATCGTGTAGCGCCGCCCGTACTTCTCCGACAGCGAGCCGAAGAGCAGCCCGCCCGCGATCGCCCCGACGTTGTAGCCGACCGCGATCAGCAGTCCGAGGCCCAGTTCAACCGCGATGACCAGTGGCAGCAGCATACCCGGAACGCCCTGGCTTTCCATATACTTCTGGGTGCCGGCGAAGCCGCCGATTTTGCTCCAGCCGGCGAGGACGAAAATCAGCGCCAGCATGAGACGGCTGACGAGCAGAGTGGGATTGGCGGGAAGTGTGAAATTCATGACTTTGATCCTTCGTAAACCGTGCGGCTGCAAATGCTGCAGTGCAATAACGGTGTTGAAGGATTTCTAACCGGTGTTTTTTGCATGGTAAATATCAAAATATCCGAACTTATTTTGCATATTTGCAATAAATGCAGTCACCGGGGGAGCTGCAATGACAAGTTTAAGCCGTCATGCGGGCGCAGGGTGCTGCTTCCTATTTTTTCAGCCCGTTCCTGAACTTCGCCGCCGTCTTGGCCTTGACCTCGTCCAGCGTCACGCCGTCGGCCAGCTCGATGAGCGTCATGCCGCCCTTCTTCCTGTCGATCCTGAAGACAGCCAGATCGGTCACGACCATATCGACCACCTTTGCGCCGGTCAGCGGCAGATTGCAGCGCTTGAGCAGCTTCGATTCGCCCTTGGCCTCGTGCTCCATGACGACAACGACACGCTTGACGCCAGCCACGAGGTCCATCGCGCCGCCCATGCCCTTGACCATCTTGCCCGGGATCATCCAGTTCGCGAGATCGCCATTCTCTGCCACCTGCATCGCGCCCAGGATGGAGAGATCGATATGCCCGCCGCGGATCATGGCGAAGCTGTCGGAGGAGGAGAAATAGCTCGTCGTCGGCAGTTCCGTGATCGTCTGCTTGCCCGCATTGATCAGGTCGGCATCCTCCTCGCCCTCGTAGGGGAAGGGGCCCATCCCGAGCATGCCGTTCTCGCTCTGCAGCTGAACAGACATGCCCTTGGGAATGTAATTGGACACCAGCGTGGGAATGCCGATGCCGAGGTTGACGTAGAAACCGTCCTTCAGCTCTTTCGCGGCGCGTGCCGCCATCTGGTCACGGGTCCAGGCCATGGGTGATCTCCTGTTTTCTCGCGATTGTCTGATGTGACTACCTGGAAGCTTTGGGGCGCGTTGTGCGCTGCTCGATGCGCTTCACCGGATTGGTAAGCTCGATCATGCGCTGCACATAGACGCCGGGTGTATGGATGTGATCCGGGTTGATCTTGCCCGCCTTCACAATGGTTTCGGCCTGCACCACCGTCACCTTGCCCGCCGTCGCCATCATCGGGTTGAAGTTGCGGGCGGTCTTGCGGAACACCAGATTGCCCTCGGTATCAGCCTTCCATGCGTGGACAAGGGCAAGATCAGCGACCAGCCCCTTCTCCATCATGTACTTCTCGCCATTGAACATCTTGACCGGTTTGCCCTTGGCGATGAGCGTGCCGACGCCTGTCTTGGTGTAGAAACCGGGGATGCCCGCGCCGCCCGCGCGTATGCGCTCGGCAAGGGTGCCCTGCGGGTTGAATTCCAGCTTCAGGGCACCCGAGAGATACTGCTCGGCAAACAGCTTGTTCTCGCCCACATAGGACGAGATCATCTTCCTGATCTGCTTCGTCTCCAGCAGGATGCCAAGGCCCGCGCCGTCGATGCCTGCATTGTTGGAAATCACGGTGAGGCCCGTGACGCCCGACGCCCGCACCGCCTCGATCAGCACATCAGGGATGCCGCAGAGGCCAAAGCCGCCCGACATGATCACCATGTTGTTCTTCAGGACCCCTGCAAGGGCCGCAACGGCATCAGGATAAATCTTGCTCATGGCGGGGGTCCGTCTCCAACCGGCTGTCTGTGACATGACAACGCTTATTCATCATTGTGCGGGGCGGCAAGAGCAGTGTGGTGAAAACGCATCGGCGATCGCTTTGCCTGCGGCTTTGCATGCCGCTGCCAATCCGTTACTCTCCCGTCATGCAATTGCCCGGACTCAAGCAACTGCGCAGTCCCGTGTTCATCGGGGGCTTCGTTGTTCTCGCAGCACTCCTTGTGCTCGGCCTCATCCGCTGGCCTGTCGGCAATGACCTGATCGGCGAGCGCCTGCGCCATGCGCTCGACCGCAACACCGGTTATGTGATCGAAAGCGCGGGTGAGGTGCACTTCACGGCGCTGCCATGGCCGACTCTGCAGATCGAGGATCTGGCCTTGCGCAAGCCCTCGTCGCCGCATGAACGGGTGATCGCACCGCTGCTGAAGGCGCGTTTGAACCTGGGGTCTTGGCTGTTCGGCTCACCCAA
>CAXTUM010000557.1:0-2648 GCA_964247205.1 uncultured Beijerinckiaceae bacterium | reverse complement strand
TCGATTCCATGAGCGCCTTCGGCGCCCTGCCGCTGGATGCGGAGAAGGCCCATGCCGACGCCATCGCGGCGTCATCCAACAAATGCATCGAGGGCGTACCGGGCCTTGGTTTCGTTGTGGCCCGCAAATCCGTCCTGCCCGGCCTCAAGGACAATGCCACAACACTGACACTGGATGTCCATGACCAATGGGCGAATTTCGAGAAGACCGGCCAGTACCGCTTCACCCCGCCGATCCATGTGATTGTAGCCTTCCATCAAGCGCTGACCGAATTCAACGCTGAAGGTGGCCAGAAAGGTCGAGGTGGACGCTACATCGAGAATGGCAAGGTGCTGATCAACGGCATGCGTGCGCTGGGCTTCCGGACCCTCCTGACCGATCACCTGCAGGCCCCGATCATTGTGACATTCCATATGCCGGATGATCCGAAATTCGTGTTCCAGACCTTCTACGATGCGCTGAAGGACCGAGGTTACGTGATCTATCCGGGCAAGCTGACGGTGGCGGATTCGTTCCGCATCGGTTGCATCGGCAGGCTTTATCCCAAGGACATGCGGGGGGCATTGGGTGCCGTGCGCGAGGTGCTGGCCGGGATGGGCGTCACGCTGACACCGAAAAAAGCGGCCTGAGGACCAGCACGATGCAAACAATGGTTACTGTCAATGACCGGTCCTACATCATCCCGACGCAGCCCACCGTCGTGATCTGCATCGATGGCTCGGAGCCGGGCTACATCGAGGAAGCCATCAAGGCTGGTGTCGCGCCGACCTTTGCCCGGATGATGCAAAGTGGCGCCAGCCTGATCGCGGATTGCGTCATCCCCAGCTTCACCAACCCTAACAACCTTTCGATCATCACGGGCCGCCCGCCCGCTATCCACGGCATTGCTGGCAACTTCTTCTATGATCCTTCCACCGGCGCCGAGGTCATGATGAATGACCCGAAATTCCTGCGCGCACCGACGATACTGGCTGCAGTGCTCAATGCGGGCCGCAAGGTTGCAATGGTGACGGCCAAAGACAAGCTGCGCCTTCTGCTCTCCAACGGTCTGGACTACAGCACAGGCCGTGCTGTCGCTTTCTCCTCCGAAAAGGCCGACAAGGCGACCATCGCCGACAATGGCATCGATAAGGTGCTCCGCTTTGTCGGCAAGCCTTTGCCGGAAGTGTATTCGGGCGATCTCTCGGAATTTGTCTTTGCCGCCGGCGTCAAGCTCATCGAGACCATGCGCCCCGATCTGATGTACCTGTCGACGACCGATTACATCCAGCACAAGGCCGCGCCTGGATCGAAGATTGCCAATGATTTTTATGCCATGATCGACCGCTATCTGGCGCAGCTTGATGCGCTGGGCTGCGTCATCGTCGCAACCGCCGATCACGGCATGAACGACAAGCATCACGCCGACGGCACGCCGGATGTTGTCTATCTCCAGAGCCATTTCGACAAATGGCTCGGCAAGGGCAAGGCGCGCGTCATCCTGCCGATCACTGACCCCTATGTGGCACACCACGGCGCGCTGGGCTCTTTCGCGACGGTCTATGTTCCAGCGGATGCCAGCGTGCCTGACCTGATCGCAAAACTTCGCGCCATTCCCGGTATCGAGGTCGCGATCACTCGTGACGAGGCCTGCGCACGCTTCGAACTGCCGCCGGACCGGATCGGCGATATCGTGGTCATCTCGACCCGTCACAAGACATTGGGCACCGCACCGGAACTGCACGATCTCTCGGGGCTGGACGAACCCTTGCGCTCGCATGGCGGTCTCAGCGAGCAGATGGTGCCGATGATATCGAACAGGCCTGTCACTGTGCCGAACGGCCATCAGTTGCGCACCTTCGATGTGTTTACGGTGGCGATGAACTGGACCCGGAACACAGGGATGCTGCCATCATGACCCTGCACACGCCAATCCCCGTCCGGCGCGAAGCCATGCGCATCGCGGGAAAACTGGTTTCGACAGATGACGTGATCGAGGTGCGAAACCCCTATGACAACTCTGTCGTCGGAACCGTGCCCGCCGGGCGGCCTGAACATGTGCGGGACGCCTTCGCCAAAGCGAAGGCCTTCACTCCGAAGCTCACGCGCTATGAGCGCCAGCAGATCCTGCTGCGCACGGCGGAGCTCCTGGCAAAGCGCCGCGAGGAAGTCGCCCGCGTCATTACCGCGGAATCCGGCCTGTGCTGGAAGGATTCGCTCTACGAGGCGACGCGTGCCTATGACGTTTATTCCTTCGCCGGGCAGCTCTGCATCAAGGACGATGGCGAGACTTTCGCCTGCGACATCAGCCCCAACGGCAAGCAGCGCAAGATCTTCACGACGCGCGTGCCGCTGCTGGGCGTGATCTCGGCGATCACGCCGTTCAACCATCCGCTCAACATGGTGTCGCACAAGATCGCGCCCGCCATCGCCACCAACAACCGCATGGTGCTGAAGCCAACCGAACTGACACCGCTGACCGCGCTGCTGCTGGCTGATATTCTCTACGAAGCGGGACTGCCGCCCGAGATGCTCTCAGTTGTCACCGGCAATCCCTCGACCATGGGCGATTCCATGATCACCGATCCCGATGCCGATCTCATCACCTTCACCGGCTCGGTGCGCGTCGGCAAATACATTGCAGAGAAAGCGGGCTATCGCCGCATCGT
>CAXTUM010000556.1:0-2653 GCA_964247205.1 uncultured Beijerinckiaceae bacterium | reverse complement strand
TTCCCGTCATGATGAAGCATAAGCGGGATACGGTGGATGCCAACGTCAAGGGCGTCGAGTTTCTGCTGAAGAAGAACAAGGTGGAGGGCGTGAAGGGCTGGGGCAGCATTCTGCCCTCCGGAAAGGTTCAGGTGAAGGCTGATGACGGCTCCGTGCAGATGCTGGAGACGAAGAATATCGTCATCGCCACGGGCTCTGACATCGCCTCGCCGCCGGGTGTGACGATCGATTTCGACGAAAAGGTGATCGTTTCGTCCACCGGCGCGCTGGAGCTGGACAAGGTTCCCGCGAAGATGATCGTCATCGGTGGTGGCGTCATCGGGCTGGAACTTGGCTCGGTCTGGCGCAGACTGGGGTCCGAGGTCACCGTGATCGAGTATCTCGACCGCATCCTGCCGGGCATTGATGACGAGATCGCCAAGAACTTCCTGCGCATCCAGCAGAAGCAGGGCGTTGCTTTCAGGCTGTCGTGCAAAGTGACGGCGGTGGAGAAGCTCAAGAAGGGTGCAAAGGTGACGTTCGAGCCTGTTGCTGGTGGCGCAGCTGAGACCGTTGAGGCCGATGTCGTCCTCGTGGCAACCGGCAGGCGTCCTTACACCGATGGCTTGGGCCTCGAAGCCGCCGGCGTCGCGATGGAACGGGGCCGGGTGGTGATCGACGACCATTTCGCCACCAATGTTCCCAGCATCTATGCCATCGGCGACGTCGTGCGCGGTCCTATGCTGGCGCACAAGGCGGAAGATGAAGGTGTAGCTGTGGCCGAAATCCTCGCAGGCCAGAAGCCGCACATCAACTATGACTGCATCCCCGGCGTGGTCTATACGTGGCCGGAAGTCGCCACAATTGGCAAGACCGAGGAGGAGTTGAAAGCCGCAGGCATCGCCTACAGGGCAGGCAAATTCCCGTTCACAGCCAATGGCCGCGCCCGCGCCAACCGCGCAACGGACGGCTTCGTGAAAGTGCTGGCCGATGCCGCGACGGACCGCGTGCTGGGCTGCCATATCATTGGCGCGGGCGCGGGTGATCTCATCCACGAAGTCGGCGTGCTGATGGAATTCGGCGGATCATCGGAGGATCTGGCACGCACCTGCCACGCCCATCCGACAATGAGCGAGGCGGTGAAAGAGGCCGCGCTTGCAGTGGACAAGCGCGCGATCCACGTGTGAAGGAGCGCCAGCAAGGCCAGTGGCCGCTACTCGAAGATATCGGCGAGGGCGCTGAAAAAGCCGCCAACGGCTGATGCTGCGCCTTCGACGGCCTGTACGGCTCCACCGCTTGCGATACCGCTGACAACATCGACGACAAACTCGGTCGTTTCGATAACCGAATTGCCAGCTTCCTCCTTGGCCTTTTTCTTCGTTTCCTCGTCCAGAGGCAGATTCGAGAGCTCTGCAAGGACTTCGGGTATTGGCCTGTCTGCACTCATCTGGTCTGCTCATTGCTGCATCATGATGGTCAGCTGTTTTGCGCAGGAAGAGATGCCAAGATCAAGCGGTTGATTAGCTAAATCCACTCAGTTCAGCGTCGGTCGAAGTCCCGTGGACTTCGCTTTTCGTCTTTCGCCCGGCAGGATCGTATCCTCTTCAGACTGCTCCGATAGCTGATGCGTATCCGGGAGCAGATCGCTCTCATCATCCTGCACAATCGGCTGCGACGCGGACACGGCTTTCACTTTCTCGATATCAGCCTTCATCTGCATCAGTCTTGCATATGCTGTCATGGACATGGGAACACTCCGGACTCTCAATGACGATCCGCCAATAGCACTCAGGGAATGTGTTGGTTTTTTGTCGCCGCGGAATGGCGATGAATTTGGCGCAATCCATGGTATATTGCTGGCATGCTTCGCCGTCTCACCCGTCCGCTCTGGCTCCTGCTTGCCGCCATCTTCCTGTTCGAGGCGTGGCTGTGGGATCGGCTGACTGATTTCGGCCACTGGCTGCGTGACCATATCCCGTTTGAGGACTTCAAGCGCTGGGTGGCGGTGCATGTGGAAAAAATGCCGCCCTGGGGTGCGTTGCTTCTCTTCGCCATACCCGTGATCGTGGTCCAGCCGCTCAAGCTGGCGTCACTGTATCTGATGACGCATGGCCATCTGGTGCTGGGGGCGCTTGGCTTTGTCTCCATCAAGATTGTGGGTTTCGGGCTGGTCGCCTTCCTGTTCGACCTGACGCGGGACAATCTGATGACATTCCGCTGGTTCGTCTGGATCTACGATCACGTGAACTGGCTGCGGGAGAATGCAACGGCGTTCATCGCGCCATACAAAGCGTCGCTCAAGTTGCACATGGCGCAGCTCAAGACACGCGCCATGGCAATACTAGGGATGGTGCCGGGGCGTTCGTCCCGGCTGGCACGCCTCAGATCAAGGATCAAAGGACGCTGAGCGCGCCCGCTCAGTGAAACGGCAGGATAGTCGGTGCGAACTGCGCCACAGCCATCAGGGCGACCGCGAGCATTCCCAGAACGCCTGCAAAATACGCGAGCGCGGTGATACCCGTGATGATCATGGCGGAAGCAACGACGATAGACACCTGAAGGATTGCGGATGCTACCTCAAAGCCTTCGTTCTTCTGGTTGTTCAGGTCGCGGCTTTTCTCTGCTGCCTTGGCACGGGCCATCAGTTCCTTGCGGCCCTCATTGACATCAGGCT